>JAKSBB010000174.1 GCA_022361315.1 Desulfobacterales bacterium | reverse complement strand
GAAACGGCGATTTCGGAACAAGAAAAAAAATCAAGTTTCGGACCGTTCATGATCACTTTTGTGCTCATGTTCGCAACCTGGCTGATCCTGTCGGGGAATTTTGCCCCGCTGCTCATCAGCCTCGGACTAATATCAAGCCTGATCGTGGCCTGGTTTTTCCACGACCTGCTTTTTCCCAATCTCTCCGGAAAGCACCTGGGGATATTTATCAAATTTAGCCTCTATATCCCCTGGCTGATCGTGGAGATCATGAAGGCGAACTTTCACCTGCTCTACCTGGTCTTTCATCACCGGATGAAAGACTTGATTGATCCCCATAGCACCGATTTCAATACAAATCTGGATTCGGATCTTGCCGTCACCACCCTGGCCAACTCCATCACCCTGACACCGGGCACCATCACTGTGACCACGGGCAGTGACGGGAGTTACAGGGTCCATGCCATTGACAAGCCGTCTGCCGAGGCACTGCCAGGAACAATGCTGGACAAGGTGGCTGATATTTACGGAGAAAACAAATGAATACCTTCTTTCTGAGCATTGCCATGGGCCTATGCCTGCTCATGTTTTTGTCCCTGTACCGGTGCCTTTTCGGCCCCACCGTCCTTGACCGGCTCATCGGCGTGAATGCCATCGGCAGCAAGACCGTCGTACTCCTGTTGCTCATCGGCTGCCTGTACGAACGGGTGGACATGTTCGTTGACATCGCACTGGCCTACGCCTTCCTCAACTTTGTGACCGTGATCGCTGCATCACGGTACTTCCACAAGAGGAAAGGCCTGTACGAAGAGTCTTTCAACGATTAGAGGAGGGATCATGAATATTATTGATATACTTGTTGTGTTTTTATTGGTTTCAGGCTTTATCTTCTTTTTAGGTGGTGCCGTCGGCATCATCCGGATGCCGGATTTCTACTCCAGGCTCCATCCGGCCGGCAAGCTGGATACCCTGGGTATCGGCGCCATGGTCGCAGGGCTTGCCATTTACAACCTCCATCATTTCTCCCTTGCCGCCTTATTGGTTTCCGGGAAGATGGTGTTGATTGTCTTTTTTGTCTTCATGTCGAGCCCCACGGCCACCCACTCCATCGTGGACGCCGGTATGCGGGCCGGTCTGCGCCCCTGGACCCGTAAAGACGGGGCCAAGGTGGAGCAGAGCGAACCCCGGAAGGAGGAAAACTAATGTCCTGGCCAATTGATTTAGTCATACTGACCTTTGTTATTTTCTGTGCCATTGCCGCCATTTCCGTCCGGGATCTTTTAGGAACCGCCATTCTGTTCGGCGCCTATTCCTTTATGATGTGTCTGCTGTGGGCCGTCATGGGTGCTGTGGACGTGGCCTTTACCGAAGCTTCGGTCGGGGCGGGCGTGAGCACGGTTTTCTTTGTTGCAGCAGTTTTCAGAACCAGCAGGAGGACAAAAGATTGAAACTCGTCGGATTTATCATTGTCTGCCTGACCGGCGGACTGTTGTTATACGGTACCGGTGAGCTGCCGGCCTGGGGGGATCCCGCTTCTCCGGCCTCCACGCATCTCTCGGATGATTACATTACCCTTGCCATGGAACAGACCGAAGCCCCCAACCTGGTGACCGCGGTGCTGGCCGACTACCGGGGGTATGACACCATGTTTGAAACCGCGGTGGTTTTCTGTGCAGGCCTGGCCTGTTTCCTCCTGCTCAGGGATTTCCGTCCCAAGAAGGACCACTACTACCGTCACGTTCCCACGGGGGTTATGCTCCACGTGAAGAACGGTGCCGGCAGGGTGAAAACCGGCCGGGAGTTCGAAGACATGGACAGGGAGTGGGTCCCCTCGGACACCATTATTAAAACGGTATGCCGGATCCTGATCCCCTTCATTCAGATTTATGCCCTTTACGTGGTTGCCCATGGTGACTTTTCACCGGGCGGCGGTTTCCAGGGCGGGGTTATCTTCGGATCCAGCCTCATACTCCTGGCGATTTCCTACAACCTGAAAACCCTGGTGAAGCGGATCACGGAAAAGTTCCTGGCCGTATTTTCCTCTCTGGGGGTTCTGGTTTACGTGGGCATCGGTGTCTTTGCCATGGTTCTTGGCGGAAACTTTCTGGATTACTCCAAGTATGCACCCATTTTCGGGGAGCATCACATCAGAGCGCTTGGTATGCTGGGGGTTGAAATCGGGGTCGGCATGGCCGTTACAGCGGTAATGGTCATCATTTATATTAATATCGTCTCCGAAGGCAGACACGACGAAGGACTATAGGAGGACGATATGCCCGAACTACTCGACCTGATTGTGGATAAATACAACTACTGGCTGTACATCGTTTTGATGATGATCGGTCTGTACGCCATGATCGCCAAAAACAACCTGATTAAGAAACTGGTGGGCATGAATATTTTCCAGACCGCCATTATTCTGTTTTACGTCTCCATCGGATACAAACGAGGCGCCACCATCCCCATCATCCAGGGGGATCACGGGCACGGGGCTGCGGACGCCGTCATCAAAGCTGCGGACTACATCAACCCCTTGCCCCACGTCCTGATGCTGACGGCCATCGTCGTATCCGTGGCCACTTTCGGTGTGGCCATGGCCCTGTGTGTGAAGATATACCAGCGGTACCAGACCCTGGAAGAAGATGAACTCAGAATGCGCTTATCGGAAAAATAATCATGAATAATTATCCAGCTATTGTAGTTATAGCCCCCCTGTTGGGGGCGCTTTTTGCAGGCATCACCGCATGGGTGGAAGATAAGGCGACTTACCCCATTGTCCTGACGGCTCTGGGTGTTGCCACAGCCGCTGCCGTTAACAATATGATCACGGTGATGGTCTCAGGCCCCATCCAGTATAAAATGGCCGGATGGGCACCGCCCATGGGCATTGAGTTCCAGATTGACGGTCTCAACGCCATGGTCATGCTCCTGATCTGTACCATTGCCTTTTTAAACCTGGTGGCAAGTTACGGCAACGTCCAGCAGGAAAACGGGGACCGTGCGGGTTCCTTTTACGTGATGTACATGCTCTTTGTGGTTGGTTTACTGGGGGTCGTGGCCACCGGTGACCTGTTCAACCTTTACGTTCTCATTGAGATCACCTCACTGAGTTCATACACCATGATTGCCCTGGGTGACCGGGACAGGGGGGCGGTGGCAGCGCTGAATTACATTTTCATCGGCGTTATCGGTGCCTCCTTTTATTTACTCGGGGTAGGCTACATTTATATTAGGACTGGTTCCCTGAACATGGCTGACGTGGCTACCATGATCCCGGCCATGAAAGACAGTTCCGCCATATTGGTGGCATTCATCTTATGTATGATCGGTGTCTGGATCAAGATGGCATTGTTTCCCCTCCATGTCTGGCTGCCCAACGCGTATTCCTTCGCACCTGTGGGCTTTGCCAGAATAGTGGCCCCCTTGATGACCAAGGTCATGGTCTACGCCATGGTCCGCTTGATGATCACTGTATTCGGATTCGACTATATTTTCGATACCCTGAATCTGTCTGAGGCCATTGTCTGGCTGGGAACCATCGCCATCCTTGCGGGGGGCATGTTCGCCCTTTACCAGAAGAACCTCAAAAAGATGCTCACCTATATTATTGTATGCGAGATCGGTTATATGGTGGGCGGGGCCTGGCTGGGCAACACCCTTGGCATGACCGGCGCCATTCTTCACATTGTAAATGATGCGCTCATGACATTCGCCCTGTTTCTGGCTGTGGGCAATATGGTGTACAAACTGGACCGTGTGGACATATCCGACCTTCAGGGGCTGTTTGCGAAAATGCCCTGGACCATGGGCGGGTTTGTCATTGCCGCCTTCAGTATCGTGGGCGTACCACCCACCTGCGGCTTTTTCTCTAAATGGTACCTTATTTTAGGGGCGTTTGAAGCCGGTGCCTACCATTTTGCGGCTGCACTGTTGATATCGTCCCTGGTTTGTGCCGTGCTCTTTTTCAAGGTGTTTGAAGTCTGTTTCTTCGAACCCATGTCAGAGGGCCATGGTCACGGTGAGCATCCGGCAATTGCCATGGACGAGGCTCCTGTTGCTTCCATTGTGACACTGGCTGTGGTCAGCGTTTCCCTGATCGTTGTCGGTCTGTACTCCGGGACCATTGTGGACACGGTGATTCTGCCGTTCCTTGGATAACCGGAGCGGTTAATTCGATCAGATCCCCCGACTATAATAAGGTTAAATTCAGATAAAAAAGGCTACGGAATAAATGGAACTTATAACCTCAATAAAACCTCTGCTGGCGGTTCTGGTGACGTTGCTGGTGATGCCGATTCTGGTGTCGTCTGCCAACAAACCCAATGTCCGCGAAGGCTGGACTGTTGCAGCCGGCACCATTAAATTTTTAATTGTTGTTTCTATGCTGCCCCTGGTATTGGGCGGTAATCAGATCGTATTCACCCTGGTCAAGATCGCACCCGGTGCAGACATCGCCTT
>JAKSBB010000343.1 GCA_022361315.1 Desulfobacterales bacterium | reverse complement strand
GGCCAGATGATGATGGAGAAATTCTCCGGTAAGGTCATCCATCCCATTGCCGCCGTCCCCGGCGGCTTTGCCAAGCCCATGACCGACAGCCAACGCCTCAGCCTGATTGAGGATACCAAGACATTGCTGGAGTTTGCGAAATTCAGCATGGCCCATGCTAAGGAGAACATCTTCCCAAACTATATGGAAGAAGTCACGACGCTGGGTACCATTACCTCCGGCTTCATCGGCACGGTGGACGAGGTTGGCGCCCTGAACTTCTACGACGGCAATATCCGGCTGATGAAACCGGACGGAAGCACCAGGGATTTCCACGATTCAGACTACCTGGATTATATCGGCGAACATGTGGAAGATACCTCTTATGGAAAGTTCCCCTACGCCAAATCCTGGGATGAAGGCTTCTCCATGAACCTGGATGCCCCCAAAGGCATCTACCGCGCCAACTGCCTGGCCCGGATCAACGTCTGTGACCATATCTCCACGCCGCTGGCCCAGGCGGAACTGGAAGAATTCCGTGAGAAGTTCAGCCGCCCGGCCCAGCATACCCTGCTGTACCACTGGGCACGGCTGATCGAGCTGGTTTATGCCTGTGAGAAAACCCTGGAACTCCTGTCGGATGCCGCCATCTGCGGCAAGGAAACCCGGTTTGATGTGACACCCTCAGCCGGCCGCGGCGTAGGCCATGTGGAAGCCCCCCGGGGCACACTCATCCACGACTACACCACGGATGAAAACGGCCTGATCGAAAAGGCCAACATGATCGTGGGCACCACCCACAACCTGGCCCCCATTGCCATGAGTGTGGAGCAGTCTGCAAAGACCCTGATCAAGAACGGCCATGTGGATGAGACCATATTAAATAAGGTGGAGATGGCGGTGCGCGCCTACGACCCCTGAATCAGCTGTGCTACCCACCGCCTGGACGGCGGCAAGGTTATTGATATCCAAATTGTTGATGCGAATGGTGAGACAGTCTAACAGAAGATCGCTTGAGGGCTGAAGGGTGCGGGGTGAGTCGCACTCTTCAGCTTTTTTGGTGGTCTTAACAGTACCATATTTTGTTCGCTTCCTTTGCCGTATCGTTATTATGCCGGACTATACGAATCTGGGGTCCATACGCAGAGTACGTTATCCCTGCTCATTAATTGCCCCTGCATTTTGGCTATGGTATAGGTTTCTCCCTTCTGTGCATCTATGAAGCTCACCCCGTCTGCCGAATCATCGGGGATGGCGTTGATGATATGGGTATTCCCGATGGCTGACCCAAGGTCGCCTTTGGTCCAGAAGCAAATAATACATGGTTTATTGTCCTTTTTAATTGCCTGGATCAATGCGGGAAAGCGCATCATTTTCGCCCCGGTATCCCATAGCGACGCCACCCGGTTTATGTCAAACTGCCTGTCCTGGTTCACCGGCAGGGCTCCTCCGTCAAAATGAAGCTCAGTATATTGCACGGCACAGGCCCCACAGTTTCTCGTTCCGTTACACAGATTAATTTCGTCCATTGCATCGGCCATCTTATCTAAAGGTACTACCTTCAGCATCCCTTTAAGCGCCTGAATATTTTCTTTTATACCTGGCATGATTATCTCCTTGGTTTAGGTTCTGTTCGGTGGGGATTGTTGGTCCCCGTGTTTGGGTATTTGAATTGCAAATGGTGTGCCGAATGTGTTTTGCTTTCATATCAAGGTGTTGAACGTTCTTGTGGCAACTGAGTTGATATGGGTTGGCGCAATCTTTATGGTTTTAAGCATATGGGTGATAACTTTGTTTGCGAAAAGGGGTGGGCATTGAGGTTTGCCAATCCTTCATCTCTCGGTAATTGAATTCTCGGATCTGATTATTGCATTTCCCCGAAAAGCATGATTACCTCCAATTAGGTTCGCTGCATGCTAGGAGATAATAGTACAGACTGGGCTTGATGAATTGTTGTGAAAGACATCAATGATCATCAGAATACAGAAAACATCCATCCAGGAGGCCGCGTAATGAAAAAGAAATCATTTGGTGCAATTTGTCTAATTATTATAGCCATGTTTTTGGTTGGGTGTGTGAGCAGTGGAAGCAATCAATTCAAGGGGATTTCGGACCGCCCGGGCACCGAATTAATTCTGGACGGCAATTTGTATAAGCCTGAAGGTGATGGGCCATTTCCTGCCGTTATCCTTTTACACCGATGTGCAGGAATAAAAAAATATGATTATAGCTGGGCGTCGAAGATTAAAAGCTGGGGGTATGTTGCTTTTATCGTAGATAGTTTTGGTCCGCGACGGATATCAAATGCATGTGGTGCAAAAGGGTCAATCGGTTACAAAGATCGCGCAATGGACGCGTACAGTGCAAAATCATATCTTTCCAGTCTCCCTTTCGTGAATCCTGAAAAAATAGCCGTCATCGGATGGTCCATGGGGGGCAATGGGGTGCTCCAGGCCATAGACCCGGTTATGGAGGACCTGCTACCCCCTGAGTACAGAAAGAGCGCTTTTAAAGCGGCCATCTCTTTTTATCCCTATTGTTTTAACTGGCTGGATAATTTGAGCGCGCCATTGCTGATTCTGGCTGCTGGAAGAGATGACTGGACACCTGTAGATTACTGCGAAAACAGATTACCCAAAAAGGCGACAACGCATGAAGTTGAATTGAAAATTTATCCGGATGCCCACCATTGTTTCGATTGTTCGGGAATGAATAAGATCTATATGGGGCATACCCTAGAATACAATCCGGAGGCAACAGCCGACTCAACAATCCGGGTTAAGGAATTCTTAGCTAAGTATTTACGAAATTAGGCGCAAGGCCCAAGGGTTTGTTCAAATACTTTGCATGTGGTGTAAACAGATGATATGACTCTTTGAATTCGGTGCGTCAGAAGTATTATCCTGAGTGGAAATCATTGATTTAAACTATTACAGAGGTCCTTATGGCATTGCATGAATTGGCGGGAAAACCGGCTCCCCGCAATATTTTAGTGAATATCCCCCGTTTAATCTCTAAATATTACACCCATCATCCCGATCCGGATAATACCGCCCAAACCGTTTCATTCGGTACATCCGGCCACCGCGGCTCTTCGTTAACGAATACCTTTAATGAAACCCATATTTTAGCCATATCTCAGGCCATTTGTGATTATCGGACATCGCAAAAAATAACCGGTCCTTTATTCCTGGGGATGGACACCCATGCGCTTTCAGAACCGGCCCTGGCCTCGGCTGTTGAAGTGTTCGCCGCCAACAACGTGGATTTGAGAATTCAATCCGGATTGGGATACACGCCGACACCGGTGATTTCCCATGCCATATTGACCTTCAACCGTGGAAAATCATCGGGCCTTGCCGATGGTGTTATCATTACGCCGTCTCATAACCCACCCCGGGATGGGGGCTTTAAGTATAATCCCCCCCATGGGGGGCCGGCGGATGCCGGCACCACGACAATCATTCAGGAGCAGGCCAATAACATCATAAGGAATAAGCTTAAAGACATTAAACGCCGGCCCTTTGAACGTGCAATGAAAGCCGATAATGTCCACGAATATGATTACATCTTTCCTTATATAAAGGATCTGGCAAATGTAATTGACATGGAAGCCATATCCAATTCCGGATTGACAATCGGGGCAGATCCAATGGGCGGTTCCGGCGTCCACTATTGGGAGCGCATAAAGGAAATGTACGCATTGGATTTAGAGGTCGTTAATCCCAATGTGGATCAATCCTTTTCATTCATGAGTGTAGATAAAGATGGCAAAATCCGGATGGATTGCTCCTCTAAATATGCCATGGCACAATTGATTGATTTAAAGGATAAATTTGATATTGCCTTTGGGAATGACACTGATTTTGACCGGCATGGTATTGTGGCAAAAAGTTGTGGCCTGATGAATCCAAACCATTATCTGGCTGTGGCAATTTCATATCTCTTTCAAAATCGTCCCCAGTGGCGGAAAGATGCGGCCATCGGGAAAACACTGGTGTCCAGTTCCATGATAGACCGGGTCGCGGGCCGAATCGGCCGAAAGCTGTCGGAGGTCCCGGTGGGCTTCAAGTGGTTTGTTGACGGATTGGTTGACGGCTCCTACGGATTTGGCGGTGAGGAAAGTGCAGGGGCCTCTTTCCTGAAGAAAGACGGCACCGTTTGGACAACTGATAAGGACGGCTTCATTATGGATCTTTTAGCGGCTGAAATCATGGCGAAAACGGATAAAGATCCCGGAGAACATTACAACGAATTGATCGAGCAATTCGGAAATCCCATCTATGAGCGCCTTGATACCGCCGCCACCCGGGAACAAAAGGATGTATTGAAAAATTTATCTCCCGATATGGTGAACGCAACCACCCTGGCCGGAGATACGATCACCCAGCGGTTAACCCATGCCCCCGGAAACCAGGCGGCGATTGGCGGATTGAAGGTGGTAACCCAAAATGGATGGTTTGCCGCCCGTCCTTCCGGGACAGAAGATATTTATAAGATCTATGCCGAAAGTTTCAAAGGTCAGGGACACTTGAAGCAAATCCAGGATGAAGCCAAAGAAATTGTGGATAATACATTTAAAGTGGCGGGGGTGGAATAGAACAAACGGTGTCACAGCAGGCATCCGCTTCGCGGGTCAGGTCCATCCGGGAGACGGCTGCGCCCGTACCTTCATTCAGTCCTGCTTCAGGCAACGGCCAGTTTACATCCCAACGCTTTGGTTACTTTGCTGATGGTGCTGAATTGGGGGTTCCCACCCTGGGATAAAGATTTATATAGACTCGCCCGGGTAACGCCGGCTTTCTTTGCAACCTCTGTCATCCCCATGGCCCTGGCTGCAATGCTCAACGCATGGATAAAATCCGATTCAT
>JAKSBB010001112.1 GCA_022361315.1 Desulfobacterales bacterium | reverse complement strand
GGTGATATACAAAAAATAAGATTTACAAGTGTCAGCAAGCCTTAATAGGGAATCCCGTTAGAATCGGGAGCGGACCCGCCGCTGTAACTCTCACGCAATCCACCGGATTGCAACGTTTCAAGAAATTTTGTGCCACTGCCCGGCTATTGCCGGATGGGAAGGCCTTCTTAAAGACGGAGAGAAGCCAGAAGACCTGCTTGTGATGATAAAAGCAATCCGCCGACGGAAAAGGTGGCGCTTTAAGTCATATGACAGGGATAGAATACGGAAATCCCCGTGTCCATGCCAATGCGGCAGGACACGGGGATTTTTTTATGCCTGAGACTGAATACACAGATGAACAAGAAATAAAATTTAGTTAAAGTAAAGTTGAATTGATCATGAGTTCCATCAGCCATAAAAGTTTTCTGGCCATTGCCGTTCCGTTTACCATTTCCACGGTTACCCAGCCCCTCTTGGGTGCCGTGGACACAGCCGTTGTCGGCAGATTGGAAAGCGCAACCTATATCGGCGGTGTTGCCATTGGTACCGTCATTTTTAACACATTGTACTGGCTTTTCGGTTTTTTAAGGGTCAGTACCTCGGGCTTTTCCTCACAATCTTTAGGAACAAACAACGAAGAAGATCGATATTACGCCTACCTCAGACCTCTAGCCGTGGCCGTTATCATAAGTATCCTCTTTGTTGCGTTCCAATACCCCATCATCCGTGGTGCCATGGCCATCTATAAACCGGACCCCGACGTCGCCCGGCATGCAATGACTTATTTTAACATTCTGATTTGGGGTGCCCCCCTTGTGCTCATCGGATATGTTAATCTGGGCTGGCTCATGGGCAGGAAACTGGTGAAAGAAACCCTTTTCCTGCAGGTATCCACCAATGTGATGAACATCATTTTGGACGTACTTTTTGTCATGGTGTTCAAGATGGATGTCGCCGGGGTGGCCTGGGCAACGCTGATATCACAGACCTACGGATTTTCCCTTGGCATATTTTTCATCTCCAGGCAGATGTCCAGTCGTCAAATCAATCAATTTAAGGCCCGTATCTTTGATTCGAAAGCCATAAAGAAAATTATGGCCGTCAACAGCGATCTGCTGGTACGAACCGCCTGCCTTCTGATCATGACGAATATGTTCATTGCCAAGGGCAGTGCCTTGGGCGCCACCGTTCTGGCAGCCAATGCCATTTTATTTCAACTGCAATACATCGTTGCATACTTTTTTGACGGTTTTGCCAATGCCTGCAGCGTATTTGTGGGAGAAGCGGTGGGGGAAAACAATCTTAAAAAGTTCAACCGCACCGTGTCCATTTCCAATATCCACGTGGCCTGGATGAGTCTCACGGCCAGCCTGATCCTGATTCTTTTGAAGAACCCGATCATTGTGTGTTTTACCGATATCACCGAGGTGATCACACTTTGTCATGCGTATTTCATCTGGTTAACCCTGTTTCCTCTAATTATGGGCATCGGTCTGGTGTATTACGGGCTTTACACCGGCGCCACCTACACTGCCCCGGTGAGAAACTCATTGATCGTGGCCCTGGGGGTGTTTGTTGCAGTCTATTTCACGGCAATCCCACTTTTTGACAACCATGGGCTCTGGTTGGCATTCCTTATGTTCTGCCTCTGCCGAAGTGCCGTGCTGATCATTTATAAAAACAAATTGATTCAATCCGTGTTTACCCAGGTTCCACCGGAAAACGGGCAAAGGGTCCTGCCATGATGAAACATATCGGCCGCAAACTTCCCCAGCTTTTGCTTGTGATGCTGGGCGCCTCATTTCTCACATTTTCTTTAAGCTATATGAGTCCCGGTGATCCGGCGGAGATGATGTTTGAAGCCCGCGGCATGTCCCCAACGCAGGAGGCTCTGGACGAAGCCAGAGAGCGAATGGGGCTGAATTCACCATTCATCGTTCAATACGGGAAATGGCTGGGTAACATTGTTACGGGAGATCTGGGAATATCTTACACCACCAACGGTCCGGTCTCCGATGTGCTGAAGCGAAAAATCCCCATGACCCTAAAGCTGGCGGCCGCAGCCCTTGTCTTCCTGGTGTTTTTTTCTCTCATTTTCGGGGTATTTTCCGCCCTGTACCGAAACCGGATTCCCGACTTCCTGATCCGGGGCGGTTCTTTTGCAGGCATTTCTGTGCCCGATTTCTGGCTGGGCCTGATTCTTATTTACCTTTTCGTGGTCAAGATCAACTGGTTCAGGATCACCGATCCCTATGCACCATCCAGCGTCATTCTGCCGGGACTGACATTGGCCATCCCCCTTATCGGGAGGTACACCCGGCAAATCCGGGCAGCCATTCTGGAGGAGCTTTCCAAAGATTATGTTATCGGCGCCAGGGCCAGGGGCATCAGGGAGACCGGTATTGTCTTCGCCCACGTGCTGCCCAACGCACTCACCGGCCTGTTGACGCTTTTCGGACTTTCCACAGCACTTTTATTGGGGGGGACGGTCATTGTTGAGACCATTTTTTCATGGCCGGGGCTGGGCAGCATGGCCATGGAGGCCATTACGCTCAGGGATTATCCGCTGTTACAATCCTATGTCATCCTGATGGCATTCATCTATGTGATGATCAGTTTTCTGGTGGATCTGATCACACAATTGATTGACCCGAGGGTCAGGGAACAGAACCAATGAGAAGCATTACGGGAAACCTTTTTACCGGCAGACGGCGCAACCGTTTTAAAGGCAGGGGAAAAACGGTCCAGTTCGCCGTCATGCTTATCATTGCGTCGGTCATGATTATCCTGGCACTTGT
>JAKSBB010000510.1 GCA_022361315.1 Desulfobacterales bacterium | reverse complement strand
ACCGTTCTCCCTTCGGAGTACGGCATTGATCCATCCGGGATCGGCAACCTTCTCGGCCTGACAGATATGGGGAAAATCAAGGTTCAACTGGCCGAAGAGGCTGCAGCCGAAGAGGCCGCACGGGATGAGAACAAAAAACCAGCCGCACCTGCCGATAATACCGGAGCGCAGCTTCAACGGATTGAGGCCAAACTGGATCAACTCCAGGCCGCTCTTTCCAAGTCACCCCGTCCAGCTTTGACACAGACGCCGCAGAACATCCCGGTGGCACCACCGTCAAACACGGAGAAACCACTATGGAAGGACGAATTGTCCATCCGGCTTTCCCCCGGCCAGGGAATTGAAATCAAACTGGTCATGGAGAAAGGGGCTACCGCCTGGTTTGAATGGACAGCCAACGGCAGCCGCCTCAATTTCGACACCCATGGAGAGGGCGGCGGCAGAAGCGTGAGATACAAGAAGGGTCGTGGTGTGGCTGAAGATACAGGAACGCTGACCGCCCCTTTCAGCGGCAACCACGGCTGGTTCTGGCGGAACCGGACAAAGGCGGATGTCACACTCACCCTGAAAACCCGGGGAGAGTATATCAAACTGAAACGGACCGCATAACGGCCATAAAACGTCAGCCGGCCCGCATGGCCGGGCCGGCTGACTCTCATATAACTCACTCTACATATAGTTGACCAGGCTCATCCCCATCACGGTGGAAGTGGAACTCAGGGCGGCCTCATATACAGTCTGGACGGTTTCCAGCTCGATATAGGCCGCCACCGTATCCGCATCCTGGACATCCGACAACTGGCTGGTGAGGGTCATCTCCCAGTCAGAGGCCGTGGCCTCCGTGATGGTGAGGCTGTCATAGGCAACACCCACAGCGGCCATGCTGCTGACCGTACTTTCATAGTGGGTCTCAAACCGGACCATGGCCCGCTGAACCCCGTCCACATCATCGGCGGCCAAGGCCGCTTCAAGGTCGAACAGGGTGTCGAATATCCCCCAGGAGGCTTCCGCCCCGGACACGGCGCCTGAATTGATATCCGCATCTGAAAATCCGAGATCCGACGCTGCGGAACTCTCCGTGTGGGTGCCGCTTGAAAACAGCAGTTCAAAGGCGTCCAGCTGACGGCCCGTATCCGTATCCTCCCGGATGGTGAAGCTGGCGTTATTCTCGTCGTAGACCACTTCATAGTTTACCCGGTTGCCGCTTTCAGCGGAGGCCGCTTCCAGGGCAGCCTCCACTGCCGCGGCATAGGATTCGGCATCCGTATAGGTGCCGGGTTCGATAACCGCCGTGAGCTGTCCCGTGGAAGCATCTTCCCCGAGAAGGACTTCCGTAAAATCGATGGTGTCGTTTTCCCCTTCCACCACCGTGAAGGTCTCTGCCACGGCCCAACTGCTTGACAAAGGTTCGAGACTGACGGTTTCATCATCAAATCCCAGATCCGGCAGGATGCTTGAATTCTCAAACCCTTCTACAATCTCAAAGGAAACGGAGGTGCCGGTTTCAGGGGTGTCGTTCAGATCCATGACAATATCCGCAACACCGTCATCATCCACATCCAGTTCAACCGAATTCCCGTCCCCCTCGATCTCATTGGGCAGGCCGTAGCCCGGATCATTTTCCACGGTCCAGGTACCGTCTTCGGTATAGGTCAGGGTCAGTGGGGCGGTGCCTGCGGGTTCCGGGGTGTATTCGGTGAGGTTATCCGGATTTACGATCTCGATTTCAATGTTTGCGTACTCCGCTTCGCTATCGCCGCTATCGCTATCGCTGCTGCTCACCGTAAGATCGGAAATCAGAACCGTTTCCTCATGGTATGCCGTCAGGGTGGTGGTCACCACCCCGTCATAACTGCCGTCATTGCCGATGGAAAAGACATTGGTGGTGTCGTCGTAATCCACTTCGTAGGTGATGCCGCACCCCGCTTCCCCGGAAGCCCCGGTCATGGTGTCGGCCACGATATCGGCCAGTTCCTCCCGGGTGTAAGTGCCGCTGGGCAACGTGGCTTCAATGGTGATGATGTCATCCGTCCCTGTGCCGGGATCTTCCTCAAAGACGATCTGGTTGTTGGTGGTGTCCACCACGATCCTGTCTTCATAGAACAGTTCGGAACCGCAGCAGTCCAGGGTCATCACCGTATCCTGGCCGGTTTTCACGCAGGCGGGATCGCCACTGCCGCTGTATGTCACACAGGTGGGGTTGTCCGGGTCATCGTAGCAGAAGGGTGCGGTTTGATTATTGTCACCGGCAAAGACATAGCCGGCGTAGCACTGGGTATTCATCAAATCCAGAAGCTGATCCGTGTAGACCTGAATATTTTCTGCGGCATCCGCCCGGTCTTCGGTGCTGGACGAGGCATTGGACAACTGGGAGCACCAGAGTTCCAGTTCCAGCAGGATGTCCGAAATGCCGTCCAGGGCCGTTTCCGCCGTGGAAAGCGCGGTCTGCCCCTGGTAGATATTGGCCTGATACTGATCCAGGCAGCAGAGGGATGAGTTGATGTCCAGCACCTGGGCCATACCGGAGGGATCGTCGGAGCAGGTGTTGATCCGGCAGTTGGTGGATACCACCTCGTTGGCATCGTTCAGATCGGTGGTGAGCCGGCCCAGTTGGTAGGTGGCCTGGTTGTATACGGTGATGGTGGGTACTCTCATAGAGATTCTCCCCCGCTAGTAGTGAAGGATATCAAGTCATACTCAAAAGGGTCTAGTTATCTCAGGTCATGCTCTGTAAATTTAACATTAAGTCATACTCAACAGGGTCTCAAACATCTCATCTGCTGCGGCCAGCAGTTTTGCCGCCGCTTCATAAGCCTGCTGCTGGGCGGTCAGATTGATCATCTCCTCGTCCAGGGAGACCGCGGATACAGAATCCCTCTGTTCGGTGAGTTCATAGACCATGAGTTCAGCATACTCCAGGGAGGACTGGACACTCTGTGAAGTGAAGCCGATGGACGCCACCATGGTGGCCTCGTAATCATCCAGGGTGGTCTCCGTCAGGGTGGCGGTGGCAGATTCCCCCCGGGTATAGTTCCACTGCTTCATCTCAAGCTCGGTGTACCGGGTATCTGCCATGGCCAGGGCATTGGTGTTGTCTCCGGCGGCAAGCGCACCTGTTTCCGTATCCACCATACCCGACGCCAGATAATCCCCGTCCGCCACCACCTCGTTGACACCGATGGAACCTGCGTCCGTTCCCGTAAAGTAAGTGTTGACGCCTAAAGCAGCGGCAAGGCCGCAGTCCCCGTCTTCACCCCCATCACCATCCCCGGCAAAGGCAAAACCGATATCCTCTGCATCGGTGGCTGCAAGGTCCAGAGTGATGCTGCCGTCACCGGTCACGGGTGAGTCGAAACTGATCTCGATATCCCCCAGGCCGTCACCGTCCAGGTCCACGGTAAACCCGTCTTCATCCCCGCCTTCGGGAATAATCTGTATGGTACCGCCGGTGGGATCATTTTCCACTTCCCAGGTGCCGTCCGTGCAGACAAAGGAAAGGTCGTCGGCAGGAAAGTCCAGGGCCGTGTAATCCAGAACGGTGATT
>JAKSBB010001110.1 GCA_022361315.1 Desulfobacterales bacterium | reverse complement strand
CCGGGTTTCCGCCGACGATTTTTTTCCGGGTTTTCTTACAGCGTTCATCAGGGGACTCCCCGAAGGTACCCTGCTCGGAGGCCCTGTCAACTTCGCACTAGAGAAATCCCTAGATGGTCCGTGGGGCATAGACTTTTCCGGTCTTCAAATAATCGGTGAAAATAAACCAAGGATAGATATAGGTAACGTAACAGGCCATATCAACGAAATGCCAAAAAACGAAGGCGGCGGGTTTCAACTAAATGCCACCGGCAACCTGTCCCTGTCGGATCGCGGTATCACCCCGCTACCTTTAGATCTGAGCTTGAATGCCAAAGTCCCTGCTAAGGGAAAACCCCTCGGATTTACCCTGACTGGAACCAACGCCCCTATGACACAGTTTACAATAAACCGGGGTCTGCCGTCGCCAGTGACCCTGTTGTCTCCGGCTATGGAATTCACGGTCAAAGGCACACCTGCCGCCCAGACAGTCAGCGTCCGGTGGACAGCCGATCGTTTGAACCATAAATTCCCCTTGGGCTCAGCCGCCGCCAATACGCTGACATGCACCGCAGATACAGAAGGAAATTTCCTGGATCCAACCGCTGAAAAACCAGTCAAATTTAAAGCGAACCTCTCAAATGTAAAAACAGACATCCTGCTGAGCACCAATCGTATTAACCGCTTGAGCACCAGTGGAGAGATGCGATTCAGAACAGACAATCAAAAAGGCCTCTCCTTCGTATCAGGACATATTGTAACAACGGCAAGGGGAATAAAGGCGGTACATGCCGGCAAAACGGTCCGTATCGCAGGGGCACGTTTGAACGCAGACCTTAGGTCTGTCCCGGGTCCGAATGATCAGGAGAAACTATCCGCGGCTTTGAAAACGGTGCTTTCCGACATAACCGGCACCTTCGATGAAAACCGGGTAGACGTCAAAGATATAGTGGCCTCCGGGAAGGTCTCTCTGACCGAGGGAAAACAGCCCCGTATCAACCTCGACACCCGGATATCCGGCACAACCATTGATCTTCCCGCCATCGGATTAAATGCCGGCGGGATCAGTGTCCGAATGCCTGTTTCCTATCCCTATCACCCCGAAACCAAACCCGGTCAGTTGACCATTCAGCGATTCACCGACGGCAGACGGCTCAACGCCGGGCTAACAGGGGTATTGAGGCAAATCGATGATCACAGGATTTCCATGATCGGCCGGGCTGAAAGCAAAGATATTGATGATTTCGTATTGTACGTGGATCTCACCGCCGGGCTGGACAAATCCCTTGTGCCTGACATCGAGGTTGCGGTCCGGTCCGATGCCTTCCATTTCACGGAAAAAGCGTTGTCCCGGGTATTGCCGGATCTTCATGTTCACGGTACGTTCAATATCAAGGCCTCCACCCGCAGCCATGCGGCATTAAAAAAGCACGTGCTGACCACCGGCGGCCGGATATCCATACATGAAGGCAGTGTGAATATGCCGGATATGGATTTGAACATTGAAGGCATCCGGGGAGATATCATTATGGCGGATCTGCTTACCCCCGAAAGCCTGCCCGGACAAACACTGAAAATTTCCGCCATAGACGCAGGGCAGTTCCGTTTCGAAGATGCAGAGTTCAGGTTCAGCGTGGAGGACGGTAAATCCCTGAACCTTGAAAATCTGACCTTAAAATGGTGCAACGGCATCGTGTCAACCGAATCCCTGCGTCTGCCGGACCAGGACGGTCAATTACACCTCACCCTTTACTGCGACCGGCTGGAGATGGACAGCCTCCTGCGGCAGATCGGGGCCTTTGATGCGGACGGCGGGGGCACCCTCAGCGGCAGGATCCCCGTGGTATACCGGGACGGTGATATATCCTTTGAAAACGGTTTTCTCTTTTCCACACCGGGGCAGGGCGGCCGGATCTTTGTAAACGATATCGACCGACTCATGACCGGGATGCCCAAGGATTCCCCCCAGATGTCTCACCTGGACCTGGCTGCCGAAGCCCTTAAAGACTTTCAGTACACCTGGGCCAAGTTGCGGCTGAATACCACGGGGGATGTACTGGATGTAAACATGGAAATCGACGGCAAACCGGAAAAGGTGCTGCCCTTTGAATATAAACGGGAAATGGGCGGATTCATGCGGGTGGACGCCAAAAGTCCCGGTTCAAGATTCCAGGGTGTGAAACTGGATGTAAATCTTGAACTCCCCTTTAACCGTGTCATGAAATTTGGTAATAAGATAAAATCTATTCTGGAATGATGCCCGAAAGATAAAACAAAAGGAGAAAACATGACCCAACGTTTATGTATGCTTATTGTCTGCGTGTTGTTCTTTGCAGCGGGATGCAGCACCAGCCATGAAGTTGAGGTAAAGCCGGTGGAGATAAAGCCCATCCACATCACCATAGATGTAAACGTCAAGGTGGACAAGGCACTGGATGACTTTTTCGGAGATATTGATGCGGCCGCTGAAGAACTTGCCAAAGAAAACGAGACGGAATAAGAAGGAGGAATCATGAAAAAACGCTGGATTAAACTGACATTTGCTGTTCTGCTGACTGCCCTTTTCATCTTTTCCGGAATCGCTTTTGCCGGCGGGATTAAGCAGAGAATGACGCAGCGGCTACCTGCGATTACTGATCTGAAGGGGCGCGGCATTGTCGGGGAAACCAACCGGGGGTACCTGGGATTTGTCACGGGCACCCGTGAAAAAGAAGCCGTGGTGGCGGCAGAAAACAAAGACCGGAAAATGATCTACAAGAAGATTGCCTCCGACCACTCCGTTTCCCTCGACAGGGTAGAAAAACGGCGGGCAAAGATTCTGTCGGACAAAACCCTTAAAGGCCATTTCTACCAGAATAGTGCCGGGGCCTGGGTTCAAAAATAACCTCCCAAGAAAGAAGATCCTGTCATGGCCTAAAAAAGGGTTGACACCGGTGGACCACCGGGGGTAAGGTTCTGGCTAAATTTGCAGACAGAAGTCTGTGTGAAGTACCTGCAGTACCCGACATATTATAAATTCAAACCACGAAGGTTGCAGCGGTAAAACCGCTAAACATCTTCGTGGTTTTTTTTTGGACTGAAACCGAAACGATTTACAAAGGAAACGAAAATGAAACTCAAACTGACACCCCTGATGATGACGCTGATGCTAACCTTTGCTCCGGTCTGCTTTGCCCATTTCGGCATGGTGATCCCTTCTGATAACATGGTGGCTCAGGAGGACAACAGAACCATTACCCTGAACCTGTCCTTCTCACACCCCTTTGAAGGCATCGGTATGGAACTGGTTAAACCCAACGCCGTGTTCTTGGTAAAAGAGGGCAAAACCACAAATCTTCTGGACAGCCTGACACCTTCCAAAGTGATGGGGCATCCGGCCTTTGCTGTGGACGTAAAGCTGAAACGCCCCGGTGCCCACGCCTTTGTCATGGAACCCGTCCCCTATTGGGAACCGGCCGAAGACTGCTTTATCATCCATTACACCAAAACCATTATTTCCGCTTTTGGGGATGACACCGGATGGGATGAAGAACTCGGACTTAAAACCGAAATCATCCCGCTTACAAGGCCCTTGGGACTTTACGGCGGAAATGTGTTCCAGGGTATTGTCGAAGTAGACGGGCAACCGGTTCCCTATGCGGAAGTTGAAGTGGAATATTACAATGAAAAAATGAAAGCCAAAGCCCCGGCTGATGAGATGATCACCCAGGTGGTCAAGGCGGACGGGAACGGTGTCTTTACCTATGCAACGCCTGTTGCCGGATGGTGGGGGTTTGCCGCCCTGAACACCTCCGATAAAAAAATGGTGCATGACGGTGAAAAAAAGGATATAGAGTTAGGCGCAGTGATCTGGGTTAAATTTGAAAACTGGCAGGAAAACTAAATCCATGCATATTTCCGAAGGCGTACTTTCCGGTACCGTTCTCGGGGCAGGTGCAGCCGTTGCCATCGGCTGCACAGCCCTGGGGCTGAGAAAACTTGATGATCAGAAAATGGTCCAGACGGCCATCCTGGCCTCTGCCTTTTTCGTGGCCTCTCTGATCCATGTAAATATCGGCCCTGTCAGTGTTCATCTGATCCTCAACGGTGTGGTGGGCCTGCTGCTGGGAATGGCCGCCTTTCCGGCAATCCTGACGGCCCTGGTTCTCCAGTCCATTTTTTTCCAGTATGGCGGTCTTACCGCCTTGGGGGTAAACACTTTGATTATGGCTGTGCCGGCTGTTGCCGTCCACTATTTATGCATGCCGCTCCTGGGCAGATCCAGACAGCTCAATTTTATTGCCGGCTTCCTGGCCGGCACCCTCTCCATCATGGGGGCCTGCCTGCTGCTGGGGGCCGCCCTCTGGTTTACCGATGAACAATTTATGGCCACGAGCATTGCCATTATCTCGGGCCATGTGCCGGTGATGATCATCGAAGGGATCATCACGGGATTCTGCGTCTCCTTTTTGATGCGGGTCTATCCGGAAATTCTGCCGGCGAAAGTGATGCCCACATGAAACCCCTTAGTTCTGTGTTGTTACCCCTTGCGTTTATTCTGCTTTCAACGGTTTGTACGGCACCGGCCTTTGCCCATAAAGTCATTGTATTTGCCTGGATAGAAGATGGGCAGGTCTATGTTGAAGCGGGTTTCGGGGGTAAACGGCCGGCCAAAAACTGTGAAATCCAGGCAAGCGACCATGATGGCAACATCGTTTACAAAGGCACCACCGATGACCAGGGACGTCATTCCTTTGCTATTCCGAAAGGGTTTGCCTCTGATATGGTTATCGAATTGAGCGCCGGTCCCGGCCACAAGGGGACATGGACTCTCGGCGCTGATGAATTCAACAATCAAAGTGAAAAAGGTCAGCAGGTGGATACACCTGATGAGAAAACCGATCCCCTTCCTGTAAATCCGGTGAACCAGGGCACCGACCCTTTAAGAATAATCGCCGGTATTGCAATCATTTTCGGCCTGGCATTGCTGGTGGGCCGATTGCGATCTAAAAAGCCACCTAACAAAAAGCACTGAAGTACCAACGATGAAGGACCATCTATGATTGACCAAAGCCTTGAACAAGGGGATTCCCTCATTCACCGCATTGACCCGAGAATCAGAATTATCGCTGCCCTGTGCCTGTCAATAACAGCAGCACTGTGTAACCATCCGGCTATCGCCGCAGGTTTTGTAGGCATCAGCATGATCCTGGTCCTGATGGCAAAGCTGAGCGCAGGGCAGGTCCTGGTTCGTCTTAAACCGCTTCTCTGGTTCCTTCTTATGATGTGGGTGTTCCTGCCGTTGACCTTCACCGAAGACATTGTGTACCGCTACGGATGGCTGACCGTGAGCCGGGCCGGGATTCTGCTCAGTGCAATGATCACCCTGAAATCCATCGGCATTCTGATGACCTTTACCGCCCTTCTGGCCACCATGCCTGTGGCCACCCTCGGGGCGGGACTGCACCAGATTCGGGTACCTGACAAACTTGTGTTTCTCCTGCTGATGACCTACAGGTATATCGCCGTCATCCGCCAGGAGTACAACCGGCTTATGCGGGCTGCCAGATTCAGGGGATTCCGGCCGGGAACCAACCTTCATTCCTACCGGACCTATGCCTATCTTGCGGGTATGCTCTTTGTCCGCGCCTCCCACAGGGCAGACCGGGTTTTCCAGGCCATGCGCTGCAGGGGATTTACCGGCAGATTCAGAAGCCTTGACGTCTATACGGCAGATGGGATACACATAGGCTTCCTTATGATCTGTGCCGGGGCCGGTATCGGCCTCATCATCGCAGAGCGGTTTTGGCTAAATTAACGAAGGGTCCCCCCCATGACCACACCCATTATTGAGCTTGAAAATATTTCCTTTAGATATCCCGGTGCCTATGATGCCGTACTCAACAGCCTTGATCTGAAAGTAATGCCCGGAGACCGCATCGGCCTGATGGCCCCCAACGGCAGCGGAAAAACCACACTCCTTCACACGATTATGGGCCTGTGCCGGCCCCAGGAAGGCAACATTCGCATATTCGGTACCCCCATGGAAACCGAGGCAGACTTCACCGGCATACGCACCAGGCTCGGCCTCCTCTTTCAGGATTCCGACGACCAGCTGTTCTGCCCCTCAGTGCTCGAAGATGTGGCCTTCGGCCCTTTGAATCTCGGGGAGTCCCGTAAAACGGCCAGGGAGACCGCAATAAGCACCTTGGATTCACTGGGCATATCAGACCTTCAGGACAGAATTACCCACAGGCTGTCAGGCGGTCAGAAACGCCTGGTGGCATTGGCCGCCGTGTTGGCCATGAAACCGGAAGTCCTGCTGCTGGATGAGCCCACCTCAGGTCTGGATTCAGAGGTAAAGCAGACCCTGACGGATATACTGAACCGGCTGGATATCTCTTATCTGATCATTTCCCATGAGTTTGACTTTCTCAATGGGGTGGCGGAACGGATTTTTTCAATGGAAAACGGGCAGGTGCTCACAGATGAGGAAATCCATGTCCACCACCATGAGCATGTTCACAGGCACGGCCGGCACCCCCACGTTCACAAGTAGTCCCAACCGTACGTAGGCTCCCAGGTAAAATAAACCCGGATAAAAACAACCCGGGGCAGTCTTTACCGTATTCGCGGTATAGACTGCCCCGGGGTGTTTGATTCAGTTTATTGAGATCGCTTTCGCAGCGTTAGCAGCGCTAGCGTCTGTCCATAAGATCAGTCAACTCCTTCTGGATACAGAAGTAAATATCTTCGTCACTGCCGAAAACATCGATGACATCCTTGTGATTGATAAGGGTCTCAATGATGAAGGCCGTGAGATAAAGACTGGCAATATTGGGGTTGGATACCAGGGTTCTGAAAGGTGCCACGGCATAGTCGATATCAAAATCTTCTGCCCGGCACATGGTATCCAGGCACCGTACGATCTGGTTCTCAATGCTGGATTTACTGACGGTTTCAATCAGACCGGTCTCTATGAGCCTCATGGAGACCCTGTTGCTGAATAAATCAATGTTGTCCCGGATGGTTGTTATGGTTTTAATTCTTTCCCGCTCTTTGGAGGATTCGATCTTTGAAAGGAGCTTGGATTCTCTGTTTCCGGTGTAAAAAATTTTGGCCATGGATTTATCCTTAAAAATTAACAAAATCTGTTAAATGCTAATCTCTAGTTATATTAAAAGCACCCGGGTTTAGCAAGGAAAATCTGGCGGTGTTCCACAATTGTAATCCCTGCAGAACACGGCCTTAAACCGGTATGATCGAATCGACACCGGCCTTTGTTTACGCCTCTTTTACGATCATCTGGGCCGCATGTTTTTTAAACTTGTTGATCTTCAGATGAAACAATAATGTGGGATAGAACGCCGGTAGATCTGATGTGTCTGAAAGGTTGAAATGGAGTGCTTCCACACTGTTTACCGAATGCTCTCCCTTCAGTACCATCTTTCTATGGCTGTTACCGAGAATTACAGAGTCGCCTACCCACAGATTCCGGGCCATAAAAAGGGGTTCGGGGTTGGCTGTGCCGAAGGGCCTTAGCCGGTCAATGGCACGGGCCAGATCGAGGGTAATGTCGTCGATGCCAAGCTCGGCATCCACAGAGAGCTTCGGAATAAAATCTTCATCCGAGCAATGGGTATTGAGATAATCTTTCAAGCCTATGGATATGTCCTCCAGCCGCTCTTCCTTCAGGGTAAGCCCGGCGGCCATGGCATGCCCGCCGAACCGGTCAAGAAGATCGGCATTGGCCCCCAGTGCCTGGTGGATATTAATCTGGTTAACGCTCCTGCAGGATCCGGTAGCAATACCGTCTTTAATGGACATTAAGACTACGGGGCAGGTGTATTTCCTTGACAGGCGGGATGCTGCAATCCCTAATACGGTGGGCTCCCAGCGCCTGTCCCACAGGACGATAATCCGATCATCCAGCAATGTGGGGTCCCGTGAAATTCGGTTTTCGATATCCAGCACAATTTCCCGCTCTATGTGCTGCCGTTTGAGGTTCAGGTCATCCAACAGCTGGGCAGTGGTTTTGGCTTCATTCAACGTAGGGGCGGTGAGATGGGACACGCAGATTCTGGCGTGGGAAATCCGGCCTGCTGCATTGATTCTGGGTACCAGTTTATATGAAATGTCATCAGAGTCCATCTGTGAAAGGTCCAGGCGTGCTGCCTGACTCATGGCTTTAACAGCCGGTCGTGTCCCTGAGCGGATCTGTCTCATGCCGGCAATGCAAAGCGTCCTGTTGTCCCCCAAAAGCGGCACCATGTCTCCGATGGTCCCGATGGCAAACAGGTCAAGATATTCCACCAGGCTGGGTTCCTCAATCTCCTCCCAGATCTGCTGTTCTCTGAAGTGTTTTCTCAAGGCCATCACCAGGTAAAAGGCGACCCCCACACCGGCCAGGTAGTCAAGGCCTGCGGTGCAATCCGGCTGCTTTGGGTTGATGACTGCCAGTGCCTCGGGGAAATCATCCCCGGGTTCGTGGTGATCGGTGACGATCACATCAATGTCCTCTGCCCGGGCGGCCTCTACGGCTTCTGCCGAGCCGATGCCGCAGTCCACCGTGATAATGAGATCCACATTCATCTCCACAGCGATCTCTATATGGTCGGGTTGGAGACTATACCCCTCTTTGACCCGGTGAGGTACGTACCAGGCCACATCTGCCTCAGCCCTGGTGAGAAACTCAAATACCGTTGAGGTGGCGGTGACACCGTCCGCATCAAAATCCCCGAAAACAAGAATTTTTTCATTGTTGAGCACAGCGGAATAGATACGTTCCACGCCGGCCTGCATGTCTTTGAGATCAAAGGGATTGGTCAGGCGGGAGAAGTCCGGATCGAGAAAGAATTCCGCCTCTTCAGGAGAGTTCAGTCCACGTTGTGCCAGCAGTCCGGCAAGCACCGGATGACAGTTCAAGGCATCTGAAAGCCGTTGTGTCAATTCCGGATCAGGCGTCATATGTGTCAGTCGGGTGTCCATGGGATTTAAGGTTTATATCCGCTGCCGATGGGAAAGTCAATCAATGCCCGGCATCGCTTTTTTTACCGAATGACAGTATAGTTAAACTGGGGATTTTACACCAACACTACAGAAAAATCCCGAATAAGCCGATGAATAGGGGTATGCCAGAGGAAATACGGGAGTGAATTTAAAGTTCCCGCCTCAAAACTTCTTTCGGATGGAGCGGATTATGGTCAGACGTGAAATTGTTGATGCGGTACTTCAGGGAGAATCTCCGGTGGAAAAAAAGACCCAAAAGACCGTGGTTGTCTCCTCACTCAAATCACAAAAGGCAGACTTTGAAAAACTAGCGGGGAGCCTCAATCTTACCCCCGGCTCCCCCAGATACCAGGTATTGCACTCCTTCTGTGAAAACAAAAAGCCCTGTCTCGGGGACACCACAACCCTGGTTCACCGGATAAAGGATTTCAACGATGCCCAGCTCACCATTCTCAAGGCTGTCTGCGGCAGAGAGGACTTCACGGTAAAGAGCATCCTTGCAACGGTCCAATCCATAAAGAGATTTGGTGACGACCGGTTACTCCTGTTGCGTTGCTTTATTGACCTGGGAGATATCGGTCCCCTGCAGCTCCACCAGTTTTTTAATACCGCATTGCCCTGCGGCACCCCCAAAGAAATGGGAAAGGATGCTTATAAAAAAGAAGTGTTGTCCAAACATATCAGACCGGATCAGATGGATACCTTTTACAATATCTGCCGACAGGTGAACGGTGTGGAGCCGGGTACTGCCGTGGCAATCCTGCCAAAAATTCGTGAGCTGAAAAAACCCCACGCCAGAGTCATCAACTCATTTCTGTCTGACCATGCCTGTTTCGGAGACAAACCCATTGACGGTAATAATATCCTCAGCCTCATCAAACTCTGGCTCAGCCTGCCTGTCCCCAAGGACAAAAAGGGCTTTGAAAAGCTCATTAAAAAAATGTCTGGCCAGCCGGACGAGAAGAAAAACGACTTCATGTTTTTGATAAACACCTACAAAACCGAGGTGAACAAGATGGATTCCGGCGGAAAAATTGCCTCTGGCATCCGAAACCTTCTGGGGTAGACCGGGTGGTTCCGGCACCCATATGCCCCATCATCCAAAAAATCACCATTCGGCCTCACATTCCCATTGAGAAGCGTCCGCAATTAATGGTATATTTGCCATTTTAGATTGACACAGAATACAAACGAACCGGAACAACAGACATGCAGAGTCTCATCAGGGAATACAGTGTAGACAAGGCCAAGATCGGATTCATCCGTTTTATATTCGAGGCCCACGAAGGGGTGGCCCTGGTGACCACACTGGATCCCAAAGCCGGGCATATCAAACTGAGCATTGCCCCGGACCGGCTGGAGACGGCGTTGCGGATCGTTGCAGATCTGAAGAAGGACTTTCAATTCAATGAGTGTTAAAGGCAAGGCATATATTAATACCATCGGCTGCCAGATGAACGTTTACGATTCCGAAAAGCTGGCCGGTATCCTCAACGCCTACGGGTATGAGAAATCAAATAATCCGGACACAGCCGACCTGGTATTGTGCAACACCTGCTCCATCCGTCACAAGGCGGAGGAAAAAGCCTTCAGCTTTTTAGGACGATTTGCCAAGGAGAAAAAACGCCGTCCCGGGTTGATTACCATCATGGCCGGTTGCGTGGCCCAGCAGGAAGGCGAAAAAGCCTTTGGCCGGCTGCCCCACCTGGATATCGTTTTAGGCACCCAGGCCTTTGCCCGGCTGGGCACCCACCTGGACGCGCTGGCATCCGGAAAAAGACGGATTGTGGATACGGCGGACTCAGAGGTGATCTTCGAGGCCATGCCCGATGAAACAGCCTTTGACGAGACCTCGGTATCTAAATTCGTCACCATCATGCAGGGGTGTGAAAACTTCTGCACCTATTGCGTGGTTCCCTACACCCGGGGCAGAGAGCGAAGCCGCAGCCACGAAGCCATTGTGGAAGAAATTACCCGGTTGTCCGAATCCGGCATCAAAGAGGTGACCCTTCTGGGTCAGAACGTCAACTCCTACGGTGTAAAGGACGGTGACATCAGTTTTCCCGAACTGCTGGAAAAGGTCAGCCGGGTGGAAGGCATCCAGCGAATTCGTTTTGCCACCTCACACCCCAAGGATCTGTCTCCCGGGCTGATCGAAGCCATGCGGGACATCGACAAGGTGTGCAACCACCTGCACCTGCCCGTTCAGTCCGGGTCCAATGCCGTTCTGAAAAAGATGAACCGGGGCTATACCCGGGAAACCTATCTTGCCAGAATTGCGGACCTTAAGGCAGCCTGCCCGGACATGGCCCTGTCTACGGACATTATCGTGGGATTTCCTTCGGAATCCGAAGGGGATTTTGAAGAGACCATGGATCTGCTGAGAACCGTTGAGTTTGATTCCATCTTTGCCTTTGCCTATTCGGACCGGTCCTCTGCACCGGCGGCCAAATTTCCCAACCAGTTGCCCGAAGAAGTGAAGAAAGCACGGCTGAACCAATTGCTTTCGCTTCAGGAAACCTATACCGAAAAGAAAAACCTGGCCCTGATCGGCCAGGATGTAAAGGTGCTGGTGGAAGGGGAAAGCGCCAAGCAGCGTGAAGGCTTTGACAACACAGATATGAAACAGATGTTCGGCAGAAGCGAATCCAATAAGATCGTACACTTTCCTTCGAACCAGGCCGTCATTGGAGACCTGGTTACAATCCGTATTGAAAATGCCTATCCCCACTCCCTCTGGGGGCGGGTCGCCGGGAGTTGAGCCTATAATGAAAAATAAATCCATAAAGATCGGCAGAAACGAAGCCTGCCCCTGCGGCAGCGGAAAAAAATTCAAGAACTGCTGCCGGAACAAAAAAGCGGAAGTTTCCCTGAAAGACGAGTACAAAAACCGCTACGACATCATCCTGAAGACACCTGAGCAGATCGCCGGTATCAAAAAAGCCGGAGACCTCCTGCTCTCCATCATGGACGGTGTGGAAAAAATGATCCGCCCGGGTCTGAAGACCGACGATATCAACACCTTTGTGCATGAGGAAACCGTCAAGGCCGGTGCCATCCCGGCCCCCCTCAATTACAAAGGGTTTCCCAAGTCGGTTTGTGTCTCCATCAACGAGGTGATCTGTCACGGTATCCCCGGAGAACGGGTACTGGAAGACGGTGACATCGTAAATGTGGACATCACCCCGATTCTTGACGGATATTATGCCGATGCCAGCAGAACCTTCTTCGTGGGTACCCCGTCAGACGACGCCAAGAAAATCGTCTCTGTGGCGGCTAAATCCCTGCGCCTTGGCATAGAAGCCGTAAAACCGGGGGCCACACTCGGGGATATCGGCCATGCCATTCAGCACTATGCAGAAGGACAGGGATGCTCGGTGGTACGGGAGTTTGTAGGCCATGGTGTCGGGGTCAATTTTCACGAACAACCCCAGATCCTCCATTTCGGCAGCCCCGGAAAAGGGGTCACCCTGGTGCCGGGCATGGTATTTACCATCGAGCCTATGATCAACCTGGGTAAAAAAGAACTTCACGTGCTGGAAGACCGCTGGACCGCCGTCACCAACGACGGCTCCTTGTCAGCCCAGTTCGAACAGACCATCCTTGTAACGGAAGAGGGGTACGAGAGCCTGACGCCCTATGAGTTATAACGATCGCCGCCAATTGTTCTACAAGGCAGCCTCGGCTGCCTTACTGGTGTTCATCGGTATCACCTCAATCCTCTTTTTCTGCCTGGCACTGCCCCTCAGGCTGATCACGGCGCCCTTTGACCGCCGCAGGGTCATCACCAATCTTTTCAGCGCATTCTGGGCCTCGGTGTACACCTGGTGTATGCCGGCCTGGTCCATCCGCATCAAGGGACGGAAAAAACTATCCCTCAGTAGAAACTGCGTCCTGGTTTCCAATCACCAGAGCCAGCTGGATATTCTCGTCTTATACCGCCTATTATTTCCATACCGATGGGTGTCCAAGGCTGCGGTATTCAACCTGCCCTTTATCGGCTGGAATATGTTCCTGAACGGGGATATTCGTCTGAAACGGGGAGACAAAGAGAGCATTGCCGCCATGATGCAGCGTTGCGAAGAATTGCTACGGCAGAATATTTCCATATTTTTCTTTCCGGAGGGTACCCGGTCCAGGGACGGGGAGGTAGGCCCTTTCAAACCCGGTGCCTTTATTTTGGCCAAAAACACCGGTACGCCGATTCAACCCATCGTTATCAACGGCACCAGAGATGCCCTGCCCAAGCACACCCTTATCATCGGCAGCTTCCGGCAGATGGAGGTGAAGGTGCTGGACGCGATTCCCTACGAACGGTTTGCGGATATGACGGTTGAGGAGACTGCGGAGATGGTGCGCAAGGAAATTAAGCGTCACATCCGTTAGTCAGCAGGTGACACCCAGAAGTTTCCGCGTTGCCAGCCCCTCCAGAAACCTGTGTGACAGAACCGGTTCCGTTCTGTGGGCGTAGATCTCACCAGACCTGTCTGCCCCGCGAATAACACCATCCGCCAGAAACCATGCCAGTAACATCCGGCTGATTTGCGTTCTGTCTGCCTTGGCAACCGACGCCTTGGTTGAAAACACCTCAGGCTCAGGCAGCCATCCCCGGGTATCAATTTCAGACTTCATGAAATTCAATATTCTGGCCAACCGTAACAGGGTTACCGCCTCAAGCCGTGTGGTGGTATGATCCAGGGGCAGGGCGGTGGACCGCATCAGGGAATAGTCTGCCGGCAGTAATCCCTCTGAACGGCACCGGTCATAGTCCAGGCTCCCGGGGGCCGGATAAAAAATTGACAGACCGGCAAGGGTCCGGCGTTCGGCAAGCATTAAGAGGTCCTCCAGGGTCGTATCCGCAGTCTGGCCGGGGGCAGCACCTATAATATAGGAGACGCAATCCAGTCCTGCTTTCTGTGCTGTCTCCAATACCCTGTCATGATCCCGGGTGACATCCGGTCGTTTGAATTTGCGCAGTTGCCGGCCTGAAAAAGATCCCACTGAAAGGTTCAGTGTTCTGAATCCTGCGGCTTTCATGGCCAGGATGATTTCGGCGTCCAACGAAGGG
>JAKSBB010000867.1 GCA_022361315.1 Desulfobacterales bacterium | reverse complement strand
GAAAGTACTTCTCCTGAGTATGCTGGGAACCGGTGTATTGGTCCTCCTGGCGATCATATTGATGATTTATCTGGTGATCCGGCGCCATATGATCCCCATTGAATCTTTTGTGGCCCGGTTGTCCGGAGTGGATTTCAGCCGTGAAGGCCGCAGTTTCAGGGACAGCCTGTCCGCCATCCCTCTGGATGACGATCCAAAGGAAACCCGGGATGTCCGGCAGCTTAAACAGGCGTTCCAACATATCCGGGATCAATTTGTCCGGGCCTGGGACCAGTTGGAAGACCACCGCACCAATCTGTCGCAGATCGTTGACGAACGGACCGCTGCCCTAAACGCCTCCAACGAACAGCTCAGCCGCCAGATCAAAGAGCGCAAGGAAATTGAATCCCGGCTGCTCACGGTTCAGAAACTTGAAGCCATCGGCACCCTGGCCGGGGGGGTGGCCCATGAGTTCAACAACCTGTTCATGGCCATTACCGGATATGCCACATTGATCCAGAAACGGTCGGAAACCGGGCACCCGAACATTGAGATGGCGGAAAAGATCCGCAGGCTGGTTGAAAACGGTTCCGGGTCGGTTCAGCAGCTCCTGGGATTTGCCAGAAGCGGCAAGTATGCGCCGGGTCCCATGAACCTGAATGAGATCCTCCGGGGCAGCCTGGTGATTCTGGCCAGCAGCCGGAAAAAGATAGATCTGGAGGCGGACTATGCCACGGAGCTCTGGATGGTCTATGCGGATCGTTCCCAGATGGAGCAGGTGGTGATGAACCTGCTGCTCAACGCGGCCGACGCCATGGAAGACCAGGGAAATATACGTGTGAAGACCCGGAATCACGAGTTGAAAGATTTCCAGGTTTCTCTGGAGAAAACCGTGTCCGGGCGGTTTATACGCTTTTCCGTCATTGACGAAGGGCCGGGGATTCCATTGGATATCCAGCCCAGAATATTTGACCCTTTCTTTACCACCAAGGAACTGGGCAAGGGCTCAGGCATGGGTCTGGCCTCTGTTTTCGGAATTACCGAGAACCACGGCGGCTTTGCCATGGTGGAGAGTGAACCGGGATGCGGCGCCACCTTCAGCGTCTATCTTCCCGCCCTTGCCGATACCTCGCCCTGACCCCCAGAGAAAACCCTATGAAAAATCCCTACGAACACCTGTACATCTACAATTTTGACCGGATTCCCGTTCTGGATACGCATATTGAAACCCATGACAATTTTCTGGGGACCTGGGAAGAAGACGGCACGGCCTTTCTTTTCTTCTCCGCATCTGCTGACGCGCTTGTGGACGGTCTGGCAGAGCGAAATCCGGACACTGTTCTGGTGGAACGGTATGAGATGAGTTGCGAAGACTGGCACGGCGACCGCATTGAACCCTATCGGGTGGAAAATCTATGCATCGGACCACCCTGGGAGCGGCCGGACAGGGAAGAGATGGAAGAGGATGACAGGGAAGTCCTTCTGGACCCCGGCGTGGTGTTCGGCACCGGCCGTCACCAGACCACGGAAGACTGCCTCACCCTGATCCACAGGGTATGTACAAGGGAGAACATCGGCAGGGTGGTGGATATCGGTACCGGCACCGGCCTGCTCTCCCTGGGCGCCGCCGCCCTGGGCTGTCCCCAGGTTTTGGCCTGTGATTTTAATCTGCTGGCGGTGAAAACCACCCTTAAAAATATCCGGCTGAACGATTTCGAATCCCGGATACTGGCCTTCCAGGCCCGGGGGGAAGAGATGATGGAAATTTCCTGCGATCTGATGGTGGCCAATATCCATTACGACGTGATGCAGCACATCATCGTCCATCCCGGCTTTCTGGAGAAACCCTGGTTTATCCTTTCGGGCCTCCTCAACTCGGAGGCCCAAAAGGTGATGGCTTTCCTGAGAACCCAGCCGGTCCACGTGATAGAACGCCGCTGCCCGGACGGCATCTGGAATACCATCCTGGGCAGGCGTCTTTAAACAAACGTTTACGTCCCTTCGGTTTCTTCCCGTTCTTCCAGCACGTCCTTGAGGGCTGCCAGGGCCGTATTGGCCGCCGGCACCCCGCCGTAGATACTGGTCTGGAAAATTACCTCGGCAACTTCCTCAGCCGTACAGCCCACGTTCAGGGCTGCGTGAATGTGAAGTTTCAGCTCATCGGGTTTGGACAGCACAGTCAGTGCCGCCACGGTGATAAGCTGACGGGTGGTATGGGGAATCTTTTCCCGGGCGTACATCTGTCCGGTGATGTACAGGGACATGTCCCTGGCCAGTTCCGGGTCGAAGTGCCGCCAGAGGTTATAAGGCTTGTCCTCGTCTTTCACCGTGGAAAAGTAGAGCTTGGCTGTTTTCCCTGTTTTCTTTGCAATCTCTTTGGGGTCAATCTTTTTGGAATCCATAGGGTTTCCTCTTAACGGTTGGCCTTTCTGATGCCCAGCGGATCCAGGGCGATGATCCACTTGCAGATATTGGCAGAGCCTTCCACCATGGCATAGGTGGGGGCGTCCCTGTAATACCGGGCAACCGGATATTCCGTGGAGTAGCCGTAGGCACCGAGGATTCTCATGGCAAAATTGGAGCATTTTGTGGCCACTTCACCCACAAAGTATTTGGCCATGGCCACATCCAAACCGTTGTTCAGCTTGCCCTGGTCCTTGGCCCAGGCAGCCTTGTATACCAGGAGGCGGGCCGCTTCGATTTCCGTGGCCATCTGGGCGATCAT
>JAKSBB010000362.1 GCA_022361315.1 Desulfobacterales bacterium | reverse complement strand
TCCAAGACCCGCCTCATAGGGGGTGGTATCCGGGGTGATATCCGAACTCCAGTGCCTGTAGCCTTTTTCAAGACGCAGGGAATCCACCGCGTGGAGACCGCACATTTTCAAATCGAATTCCTCGCCGGCGGCGATGAGTTTGTCAAAAACATCCTGGGCAAAGGGTGTGGGGATATAGAGTTCCCACCCCAGTTCTCCCACAGAACTCATGCGTACGGCATAGGCCTGGGCATACCCCACATAGATGTCTTTGGCCGTTGCAAAGGGAAAGGCTTCTTTGGACAGGTCCGCGTCGGTGATTTTGGACAGCAGGTCACGGGATTTGGGTCCCATCACCCCCAGCATGGTGTATGACCAGGTGACGTCTGTGAGTACGGCGTGGGCACCTTCGGGAATATGTCTTGTGATCCAGTCGAAATCCCGGGTGGTGGTGGCCCCGGCCGTGACGATAAAGTATTTATCCCCGGCCATCTTGGTGACCGTGATATCCCCTTCGATGCCCCCCCTCTCGTTGAGCATCTGGGTATAGACCACCTTGCCCTCGGGCACATCGATGTTGTTGCCGCAGACGTTCTGGAGAACGGAAAGGGCATCTTTGCCCTGCATGAGGAACTTGCCCATTGAGGTCAGATCGTAGATGCCGACATTTTCCCTTATATTCATATGCTCCGCCGCAGAATAGTCGAACCAGTTCTGCCGGCCCCAGGCATACTCATATTCTGCCTTCACCCCTTCCGGTGCAAACCAGTTGGCCCGCTCCCATCCGGAGACCACGCCGAAGCAGGCCCCCATATCCTTGAGCCGGTCATGGATGGGGGTTTTAAGTACGTTCCGGGAGGAGGTGGGCTGTTTGAACGGGAAGTGGTCGGCATAGAGGTTGCCCACGGATTCCACGTTGACCCGCTCTTCGATATATTTCAGGTTATTCTGCCAGGGATTATAGCGCCTGACATCCACGGGCCACAGATCTTCTTCGGGGTAGCCGTTAACGATCCAGGTAGCGATGGCCATGCCGGCCCCGCCCGCACTGGTGATCCCCACGGAATTCATGCCGCAGGC
>JAKSBB010000803.1 GCA_022361315.1 Desulfobacterales bacterium | reverse complement strand
TGGCGGGTGCTGACTCTGTGTTGTATTTGGATTGTGAATAAGGAGAGGACAAGAGTCGTTCCGGCTGATTCTCCGGTTTTTGAATTGTTCAATTTTTCTAAATTCTTCGACATTTGGTCCCGGGTGATTTTGGAATACTTAAAACTTCTGTCAGGTTTTAAATGGTTGTCGTTGTTTAACTTTCTGAAATTTATTGGAATTTCTATATTTTAGGCGCCTGGTACGCTTTCTGCTATTCAAAATCATAGTAGCTCATCGTTGATGGGAAACCGTGTCCCAGATGCAAAAGCAAGGCGCACAAGAAGCAGGACACAGGAGCAACGGGAAGCGCAAAAAAGAGAAGGCGCAACGATATGGTGACAAATAAAAACGGACTATCTCTGATGCTGATCGACAATGACAAACATGTGCGGGAGTCATTGAGTGTATTTTTTGGTGTCAGCCATTCTGATTTCTTAAGTTTTAAAACAGGTGAAGAGGGGTTGAACGCGCTGCGGTATCAGAAGGTGGATGTGGTGATTTCGGATTATTTTCTCCCTGATATGGATGGATTGGCATTTTTAATAGAGGCCGCCGGGCTTCAGCCGGAAGTGATTCGTATTCTCATGGCCACCATTACAAGTGAAAACCTGGAAAGGCAAATCCTTGCCTCAGGCATAGACAGATTTATTGAAAAACCCCTGACCGTTGCGACGCTGGATACGGTCATCAACGAATTGAGACCCGAATAAGCGATTAAACTCGGAGATAAAGATGGAAGAGAAACAATCATGGGACTGGAGTACTGAACTCAAGGAAATACCTGTGGATGAGTGGTCTTCCCGGTTCAACTGGGTGGAAGATCCATGCATCACACCGGACGGAGAATCGGTTGCGGCTGTTGTCAATGTGGACGATATGGCCTTTGGTATCTGCGTTAACGGTGAACTCTGGGAAGGCGCGCATGAAAAAGCCTGGCATTTGACGGCTTTTTCCGATAACCGGATTGCCGCCGCTGTCTGCGAGGATGAGGAGTGGTCTCTTGTGGTGGACGGAAATCCCTGGGAGAACCGGTTCGATTTTATCTGGAACCTGTCGGCCACCCCGGACGGTAAACACCTCAGTCTGGCATACCAGAAGGATATGGAATACGGCATGGCCGTGGATGACACCTGCTGGGAGGATGCCTTTGAGAATATGACCGGCATGACCCTGGGCAATTCGGGAAAAACCGCTGCCGTGGTTCAGGTGGCACCCATGGCTGCAGCAGACATCAACGCATTTGCCCAGGGTTTGTTTTCCGTTGCCGTAAACGGACAGCCTGGTGGTGAGCGGTTTATAAATGCCTGGGATATCAGCTTTGATGCCGGATGTGAAAACCTGGCCTGGGCCGTTCGATTGGACCGGGAAAATTATTCGGTGGCAGTGAACGGGACTGTCTGGAACAGCCGGTTTCAGCAGGTCTGGCACCCCGTGTTCTGCGGGGATTCGGTGGTGGCCCCTGTCCGGTACCAGGGAGAATGGCAGCTGTTCATGGACGATAAACCCTTTTGGACAACGGGGTATGCCAACCTCTGGCGGTTGCAGCCCTCTGGGGACGGCAACCATCTGGCAGCAATTGTTGCACCGGAATTCGGTCGTTGGACCGTTGCCGAAGACGATCAGGTCTGGCCGGTGAGCTGGGACGCCATGGTGAGAGATATTCACTATTCAGATGATAAAGAGACACTTCTCGCCGTCTACAAAGACGGGGGCAGCTGGGGGCTGGCCCAAAACGGTGTCCAATGGAATTTAACCTGTGACAAGATATTCACGCCGGATATGAATCGGGACGGCAGTGTTGTGGCGGTGGCCTTTGAGAAGGACGGGCAGCACTTTGTATCTGTGAACGATCGGGTGCTGGCCGGGCCCTACGAGACCATGGCCGATCCCGTGGTGAGTCCCGGCGGAGATAAAGTACTGATCAAGGGGGTTGAAAACGGGGTTTACAAACGAACGGTGATACCCCTTTAAGGAGAGAAAACATGACTTCGTTTATCGATTTTATCATGGGACCGATGGTGTGGATCTCCTTCCTGATTTTTTTCGGAGGGCTGGGATACAAACTGAATCGTATCATTCGAGGGGTCCGGGACAGGGAAAACTATGTGTTCTCATATTTGACCTGGTATCACAGCCTCCGCTCCATCGGAGCATGGCTGATTCCCTTTTTCCCCAGGGCCACCCGGCAGCAACCCTTTTTTTACGGGGCGTCCTATATATTTCATCTGGCGCTTTTCGCCGTGCCTCTCTTTTTATCCGGCCATGTGGTGCTGGTGGAAGAGGCGTTTAATATATCCTGGCCGGTGCTCAACGATACCCTGGCCGATCTGCTCACCGTTATGGTTATCGCGTCCCTGGTCTTTTTCACCGGGCGGCGGCTGGTACAGCCGGAGGTGAAGTTCCTGACCACGGCAAAGGATTTTATCCTGCTTTTTATGGTATTGATGCCCTTTCTCACCGGATTTCTGGCTTACCACCAGGTGTTTGCGTACCAATGGATGATGATTCTCCACATCCTCTCCGGTGAGTGTCTGCTCATCATCACCCCCTTTTCACGATTCTCACATATGATAACAGCGCCCCTGACGCGGGCATATACCGGTTCCGAATTCGGCAATGTCAGACATGCCAGGGACTGGTAGGCGGAATATCCAAAGGAGTATACCCATGAACCAAACCAATAATACTTTGGATCAGGCCGTTGAAGAGGGACTTGCGCGGCTGACCCAGGAGAAAATCACCCGGACCGTCAACCAGGTGCTGGAAAAAGAGACCGGGGCCAGGTTTAAGACCTATGTGGACACCTGTATGCGTTGCGGTCTCTGCGCCGATGCCTGTTCCTTCTTCCTGTCCAACGACAGGGACCCGGCCCGCATGCCCGCCGGCAAGGTGAAGCAGACCGTATGGGAAATGCTGGAAAAGAAGGGCAAGGTATCCAAGGATTTCCTTCGCCGGGCAGTGCGCATTGCCCACCTGGAGTGCAACGTCTGCCGCCGGTGCTCCATGTACTGCCCCTTCGGTATCGATATCGCCTATATGATGTTGCTGGTCCGGCGGATCATACACAAGCTTGAGATTACCCCCCTGTATATCCAGGATACGGTAAACTCCCACTCCGCCACCCTGAACCAGATGTGGGTGAAGGAAGACGAGTGGATCGACACCCTGCAATGGCAGGAAGAG
>JAKSBB010000834.1 GCA_022361315.1 Desulfobacterales bacterium | reverse complement strand
ACGCCGATTTCAACCAGGCCCATGTAAAGTTCGGAATGGGCAACGATGCGATCCGCCCCCAGGCAGGTTTCGCAGCCACCGCCCAGTACCATGCCGTAAGGTGCGGCAACAACGGGGAAGGCCGCGTATTTGGTGGCCTGGATGCCGTCCTGGGCTTTTTTCAGGAAGGCGTCAATCTCAGCATATTTTTTGTCATGGCAGAGTTTGGAAACAAAGGCCAGGTCTGCACCGGCAGAGAAAGCGCCGGGCATGCCGCCGGCTTCGTTACCGATCACCAGGCCGGCACCGTTTTTGTCCACATAGTCAAGGGCGTCGCCGATGGTATCAACGATTTCACCGTTGATGGCGTTCATCTTGGTATGGAACTCCACGCAGAAGACGTCGTCGCCGATGTCAACCAGAGAAGCGGATGCGTTCTCAAGAACGGTCTTGTTGTTACCCGTGGCTGCAGCAATGGAAACCATGGCTTTGGAGACCGGAACGGCTTTGTATTCACCTGAGGCGAAGTCAAAGTAGTAGCGGATACCGTTTTCCAGTTTGTAGAAGGTCTTGGCACCCTTGTCCAGCATTGCCATGACGTTGGCGGGAACGTCCAGGCCTTCGCCCTTCATTCTTTCTACCGCTTCTTCCACACCGTAGGCATCCCAGGCTTCGAAGGGACCCATTTCAAAGTTGTAACCCCATTTCATGGAGTTGTCGATTTCAACGATGGTGTCGGCAATTTCAGGTACGCGGTTGGCCGCATACTGGAAGGCGTTTGCCATGCATCTCCAGGCAAACTTGGCACCCTTGTCGTCGCCCTTGAGAACACAGGCCATCTTTTCCACCAGGGTGCCTTTTTTCTTGGCTTCGTCCAGGCAGGGGAAGGTGGGGCGTTCAAGGTCTTCGTATTCCAGGGTCTCTACGTTGAGCACCTTGCGGAGTTTTTTCCATTCCGGGGTCAGTTCAGTCTTGTAGAAGCCGCCCTGGGTTTTGTTGCCCAGCATGTTTTTTTCAACCATCTTGCCGACGAAGTCCGGCAGGTTCATGGTCTCCCTCTGCTCGTCGTCTTCGCAGAGGTCATAGGAGTTTTTGGCAACGTGGGCCATGGTGTCGAGACCAACCAGGTCGGTGGTCTTGAAGATAGCAGTTTTCGGACGACCCAGGGCCGGTCCGAACAGGGCGTCAACTTCAGGAACGGTCAGGCCGTCTTCAACCATGAACTGGATGCAGGCACCGATGCCCTGGATGCCGATTCTGTTGCCCACGAAGTTGGGAGTGTCTTTGGCCCAGACAATGCCTTTACCCAGGTTTCTTTCACCAAAGGTGGCGATGAAGTCGAGGATTTCTTCTTTGGTTTCAGCACCGGGGATCAATTCCAGCAGATGCATGTAGCGAACCGGGTTGAAGAAATGGGTACCCATGAAGTGCTCTTTGAACTCCTGGGAGAACCCTTCACTGATATCCTGAAGGGGGATACCGGAGGTGTTGGTGGAGATGATGGAACCTGCCTTTCTGATCCCCGCAACCTTTTCGAACAGATCTCTTTTGATCTTCAGGTTTTCCACAACAACTTCACAGATCCAATCGCATTCCGCCAGTTTTTCAATGTCATCATCCAGGTTTCCGATGGAGATGCGGGCAGCGTCTTTTTTATTGAAAAACAGGGAGGGGCTGGAAGCCAGAGCTGCATCCATACCGGCCTGAACAATACGATTCCTTGCTGCGGGATCGTTTTTTTCTTCGTCTTTCAAGTCAAAAGGAACGATGTCCAGGAGCAGTACATCAACACCGGCGCCGGCCAGAAGTGCAGCAATGCCGCCTCCCATGATTCCGGACCCGATGACTGCAGCCTTTCTGATCTTTCTTACCATGATTTCCTCCTAATGTTCGGGTATATATTCAGTATTATGAATGACCATTCATTTTTGATTAGCAGATATTAATAAGGATTGTCAAGGAAAAATATTTTTGATGCCTGTCCATAAATTGTAAAAAAATATTAATCAATTTCAATTAGTTGTTTTGCAGTTTCGTGGAACATGGGGTTTCATGTAACAGGTGTGGGTTAAAAAAATACAAGGGTGAATTATCATTCATGAATAAATTGTTAAGATTCTTGTAAAATAAAAACAGGTTTGGTACTGTGAGCTCGTCTTTATAAAGGATTTACAATATATAAGAGAGATTAAATGCACCGGACACCCGTAAATATATCAGAAGAGTCGCCCCTGAACATAGACTCAGTTGCAAAGGGGATTGCCGGACTTCAGCGTAAAAACGGAGATATCCCCTGGCACACCGATGGGAAAACCGATCCCTGGGATCTGGTGGAGTCGGTGATGGGATTGAATGTCGCGGGATATTATAAAGAAGCCACGGCTGCACTTGACTGGCTGGCAGGCATGCAGAATCCGGACGGGGCATGGTTTTCATCCTACATGAACGGCACCCCCGAGGACCGAACCTCCGAATCTCATATGGCCTGCTACCTCACCGTGGGCCTGTTTCACCAATACCTCATTAAAGGGGACCGGGAGGAATTGAAACGGTACTGGCCCTGTGCCGTACGCGGCGTTGAATTCGCCCTGGGCCTCCAGACATCCTCCGGTGAGATTTACTGGGCCAAAAGCCCTGAGGGGAAGACGGATCCCATGTCCCTGCTGGCCGGGTCTTCCTCCATCTTCATGAGTCTGAAATGCGGACTGGCCATAGCCGGCATCCTGGAAGAGAAACGACCCGCCTGGGAAGATGCCCTGATTCGCCTGGAAACATCCATCCAGGAAAACATTCATACCTATAATGTTTCCAAGTCCAGATTTTCCATGTATTGGTTTTATCCCATCCTGAGCGGGGCACTGCGGGGGAAAAAGGCCGCTGCCAGGATCGATAAATACTGGAATAAATACGTGATAAAGGATCAGGGATGCCGTTGTGTATCCGACGAGCCCTGGGTTACCATTGCGGAAACCAGCGAATTGGTTCTGGCCCTCCACGGTATGGGACGCCGCCAGGAGGCCAAGATGGTTTTCTCATGGATTCAGAACCGGGTGTATCCTGACAATACCTTCTGGTGCGGGTATACCTATCCGGATATTGTTATCTGGCCGGAAGAGAAGATCTCCTGGACCAACGCCGTGGCCCTGATGGCGGCGGATGCACTTTACGGGCTGACAAAGGCTTCCGGGCTGTTTAATCACGATAACTGGGACGGCTGGACCTACAAAGGATAGTTGGGAAAGGATAAGTCCGGTGATCCGCGATAAACGACCATATTATATCAAAAAAGCCTGGTACAGGTTTCTGGCTTTCTACGTGCGAAACTACACGGAACCGCAGCTGGCTGCCCTGGGCCCCCACCCCTATATTGTCAAACCCTGGCACATCGAACTCTTTGGCGGGCCTATTTCCATCGGCAGCCATATCACCCTGCTGGGGTGTGCAGATAAACGGACCCGGCTGACCGTCTGGTCTGAGAAGAAGGATATCGACGGTATCCGGATCGGGGACCATGTGCTCATTTCGCCGGGGGTGAGGATTTCTGCGGCCAACAGCATCACCATCGGCGATTCCTGCATGCTGGCCAGCCACGCCTATGTGACGGATTCCGACTGGCACGGCATTTATGACCGCTCGCTGCCCCCCACCGAGGTATCCCGGGTGGTACTGGAGGAAAATGTCTGGGTGGGGGATTCCGCCATTGTCTGTAAGGGGGTGACCATCGGCAGAAACAGCATCATCGGTGCGGGTTCCGTGGTGACCTCCGATATCCCCCCCAATGTCATTGCCGCCGGTAACCCGGCACGGATCGTGCGGGAACTTGATCCGGAAAAGGAAATGATCACCCGGAAGGACCGGTATGCCGATACGGAGAAGATGAATCAGGTGCTGGATGCATCTGAAAAAGAATTTCTGGACGGCAATACGCTCTGGGGGTGGTTGAGGACCTTTATCGCCCCAAAAAAAGAACTTCCCTGAAACGTTGGTCTGGGACTTCGGTTGGAATGATATCAGGCTTTCAGCCGGTTCAGCACTTCAGCAATTAATTTCAGACTCTGGGTGATTTTTTCAACGTCAAAGGTGTCTGCCTGAAGCAGCAGGGTTTGGCCGAATGCTTCAATCCCCCCGGCACCGTAGTCCTTTCCGATGTCCTGGAGCCGGATGGCAAAGGCCCGGATTTCCGACATGCGCATTCCCTCCTGAATTTCAGGTAGAAGGGGAAAAATTTCCTGCCGCAGCCGGGGTTCCATTTCCGGCGAGATCTCACCTGTGAGAAGCTGGGCCAGCCCGGTATTTACATCTGAAAATCCTGTATCCCGAATCGTTTCGGTGGTCGTGATGTGGGAGTGGGGCAGAAAACGCACCAGCACCTGTAGCAGGTCCGAAATAACGATGGGCTTAATCAGTGCACAGGCAAACCCGGATTCGGAGAGATCTTCCCGGGTGGACTGATTCACGGAAGCCGTCATCAGGCAGATGGGAATTTGCCGGGTGGTTTCATCCGCCGTCAGGCGGGCCGCTGCCACATGGCCGTTGATACCCGGCAGTTTAATATCCATGAATATCAGGTCCGGTTGTCTGGTACGGGCCAGTTGGATGCCATCCTCTCCGGTTTCGGCTTCAATGACCTCCAGTCCGGTTTTCTCCAGAATTTCCCTCACCATAAACCGGATATCCTCCCGGTCGTCCACCACCAGAACCCGGCCTCTGTCGAAACTGACATTGCTGATCTCAAGATGTTGCTGGGCCTGGTCCGGCACCGGTGTGGTGTTGATACTGACATCGGGGAGATGGACGGTAAACAGGCTGCCCTGCCCCGGAGAGGTGGTGACGGTAATCTTGCCGCCCATCAGGGAAACCAATTGTCTGGATATGGCCAGACCAAGGCCTGTGCCGCCGAATTTGCGGCTGGTACCGGCATTTTCCTGCTCGAATGAGTCAAATACAAGTGCCTGTTTTTCTTCCGGGATACCGATGCCGGTGTCCTGAACCGAGATTTCAAGCCCCAGGGTATTGGTCTGCTTTTTCGGGCGCAATGTTTCCACCCTGAGGATCACACTTCCCTTTTCGGTGAATTTTAGCGCGTTGTCCGTGAGGTTGGTGAGCACCTGTTTGATACGCGTTTTATCCAGAAGAAGGGAATCCGGCAGGTCCGGGGGCAGATGGACTGAGAAATCAAGGCCTTTTTCCCGGGCCTTCACGTTGAACAATTGATAAACCTCCTGGAAGAGGTTGCTGACAGCCACGGGTTCCCTGGCAATTTTCAACTTGCCCGCCTCCATTTTGGACAGGTCCAGGATATCGTTGATGAGTTCGAGAAGGCTTTTACCGGCCGTGGAAATGGCGGAGAGATAGGCGGCCTGTTGCCGGTCCTGTGTCATGGTATTCAGGAGTTCACTGAAACCGATGACTGAATTGAGGGGGGTTCTGATTTCATGGCTGACATTGGCAAGAAAGTCACTCTTTGCCTGGTTGGCCCGCTCCAATTCCTTTTCCTTCTGCTTGCGGATAAGGATCTCGTTATTTAGTGCCTTGTTCAGGGCGGTGAGTTCCCGGGTTCTTTCTTCCACCCGGTGTTCCAGTTCCTGGTAGGACTGCTTCAGGGCTTTTTCCGCCTGTTTACGCTTGGTGATATTTCTGGAGTTGATGACCATGCCGGATACGGCCGGGTGATCCAGCAGGTTCTGGCTGATGGACTCCAGGATACACCAATATCCCTGTTCGTGCCTGAACCGGTGGGCCGTAGGTTGGGCTGCCACCATGGCCTGCACCCGCATTTCAAACCGTTTGTATACAGCTGTCCGGTCTTCGGGGTGCACATAATCAAACGCGCTTTTTCCCAGCAGGGTCTCGGAGGTATACCCCAGTATCCGCTGGGTGGAGGGGCTGACATACTGGAAATTCCCTTCCCGGTCCAGTATCCAGATCATGTCACTGCCGTTTTCGATCAGGGCCCTGAAGTGCTCTTCCCGGTGTGACAAGGTCGTCATGGTTTGCTTGAGTTCGGCAGCCATCTGATTAAACCCCTTTGCCAGATGGCCGAATTCATCATTGGAGGCAATGTCTATGCGGGTGTCAAGGTTACCACCGCCGATTTCCTCGGCCCGCTGGACCAGCAACTTGAGGGGGCGGGTCAGCCTCCGGGTGAGCACCATCAATGCCAGGGAAATGATGACAGCGGCGATCACACCCAGAGAATACAGATAAGGCTTCATTCGCTGGGAGACCCCGTATACTTCGGTCATGGGGTCCACCGCCAGGATATACCATTGCCAGGGGCTGAAGTAGGCAAATCGGGCCAGGCTGATTTCGTCACCGATGTCAAGCACCAGCCTGCCCCCGTCGTTGGTCATGGCTCTAAACCACTCATCTGTGCTGACATCCGTATCCACCAGGTATTTGTTGGGATGGAACACAATGATACCATGCTGGTCCACCGCGAATATATACCCCTGCTCTCCCACCTCAATGTCCCGGATCAGGGCCATGGCATCCAGCTTGGCCTTGGCAATACTCGCCGGTATTTTTTCCAGTCCGTATTCGTGGAGCATGCTGTCCTGGGCTGTGACCACGTCTTCGGCCATGTGCAGCCGGGTGTCCAGCCAGGTTTCTCCGAGATCAAGCAGGGCGGATCTGGAAAAGTAATAGGTGGTTCCCACCGTGGCCACAAGAAAGAAAAAAACAAGCGGCAGGGTGGTTAAGAGAATTTTGGT
>JAKSBB010001048.1 GCA_022361315.1 Desulfobacterales bacterium | reverse complement strand
CCGCTGCTGTACCTTTTTCAGCCGTTTTTCGGCCAAGGCAAGCATCTCATCCCGGTCCCCGAAGTTCATGGTGCCGGTGGGGCAGGTGGTCACGCAGGCCGGTTTCAGGCCGTTGTGTACCCGGTCGTTGCACATGTCGCATTTGGTGAGCGTCCCGTCCGGGCCGACCCTGGGGATGTTATAGGGGCAGGAGCCGATGATTTCCTCTGCATCCAGCTCTCTTGTCTTCTGGGTGTAGAGGATGGCGCCGGTGGCCTCATCCTTGTAAATGGCGTTTTCGTCATATGCGGTGTCCAGGCAGGGGGCTTCGATGCAATGCCGGCACTGGTCCGGAAAGAAGAGCCAGTGAAGTTTGCCCCCAACCTCTTCTTCCGTCATCCGCACCAGCTTATAGGTGGTGTAGGACAGGTCGGTGGGGTTCTGCATACTTCCCATATTCCGGGTTTTATCCGCCGGCAGATCGTGCCATTGCTTACAGGCGACCTGGCAGCCCCTGCAGGCGGTACACAGGGTGGTATCTATCAGAAATGTTTTACTCATGGGTTCCTCTCCTTAGAGCTTAGTCACGTTGACCATGAAGGCCTTGGTTTCCGGAATCCGCGTATTGGGATCACCGGCCGGCGGGGTCAGCAGGTTGGCGGAATCTTCTGCGCCCGTATCGGGCCAGCGCCAGCCGTAATGCCAGGGGATACCCACCTGGTGAACCGTGGCATATCCCACCGTGAAGGGCTTGATACGCTTGGTGACCACGGCGGTACATTCCAGGTCCGCCCGGGCAGAGGAAACCTTCACCCGTTCGCCGTTTTTAATACCGCGCAGCTTGGCCAGCTCTTCGCTCATTTCCACAAAAACCTGGGGCTGGAGTTCCATGAGCCATTCCTGGGGACGGGTCATGAGACCGGTCTGCCAGTGTTCGGTGACCCGGTAGGTGGTGCCCACGAAGGGGAACCTGGGATCACAGGTGGCGTGCTTGTCATCCTTGGTGGTGTAGACCACGGCAGTGGGGTTCACCATCTGGGAGGAGAAGTAGTTCTTTTCCACCGGGCATTCCAGGGGTTCGTAATGCTCGGGGAAAGGACCGTCCGCCCGGCCCGGGCCGAAGATCTGGCCGTGGCCGTGTTTTCTCATGATAAACGGATACTTGGCATCTTTGCGTTTGGAGCCGTCGGGGTTTTCCAACGGGTACCAGCCGCCGTCGGGGACGTCGCCGGTCCATTTCTTGGAAACATACTTGCCGTCTTTGACCTCTCCCTCGAACCGGACTACCCAGTTCTTTTCATCCCAGGGCTGCCCCTTGGGATCTACGGAGGCACGGTTGTAAATGATACGGCGGTTCACAGGCCAGCACCAGGCGAATTCAGGATAGAGACCGATCTTGTTCTTGGCATCCTTCTTGGAACGTCTGGCGGACATGTTGCCCTTCTCCGTGTAGGAGTTGCAATACAGCCAGTTGCCGCTGGAGGTGGAACCGTCGGCCTGGAGGAAGGCGAAGGAGGGAACAAGCGTCCCTTTTTTATAAAGCTTGCCTTTGACGGTGGTATCTTTCACAAAGTAGCCGTTGATTTCTTTAGCTGCCTTGTGGGGATCGTAGATACCGTTGGTCTCGTAATCCCACTTCAGGTTTTTGATGGGTTCGGGGAACTTGCCGCCGTGGGCGTACTCTTCCTTGATCAGGTGGCCCAGGTGCATGATGATGTCACCGTCGGGCTTGGAGTTACCCATGGGTTTGGGACCCTGGTACCGCCACTGCATCCAGCGGCCGGAGTTGGTCACCGAGCCTTCTTTTTCGCAGAATACGGATGCCGGCAGCATGAAGACTTCCGTCTTGATGGACTTGGGATCCATGCCCGGGCCTCTCCAGAAGGAACCGGTTTCATTATCGAACAGGTTGACGTTGACCATCCAGTCCAGCTTGGTCATGGCCTTTCTGATCTTGGCGGCGTTGGATCCGGAGCAGGCCGGGTTCTGGCCCCAGGCAAAGAAACCGTTCATCTCGCCCTTGTACATGGCGTCGAACAGGTCAAACCAGGAGTAGCCTTTGCCGTCATCGACTTTGGGCAGCCACTCGTAGCCAAAACCGTTGGCCTTTGTGCCTTTGTCGCCGAAGAAGGATTTGAGCATACTCACGGAGTACTTGGGATAGTTCTGCCACCAGTTGGCGGACAGGGGATCGGCGCTCTTGGGCGTCCACTTATTGTTGTAGGCAGCCAGGCTGTCATTGGAGGACCGCGGCGTTTTGAGGTAGCCGGGCCAGATATGCCAGAGCAGGCAGTGGTCCGTTGACCCCTGGACGTTGGATTCGCCGCGCAGGGCGTTGACGCCGCCGCCGGCCACGCCCATGGTCCCCAGCAGCAGCTGGAGCATGGCCATGGTACGGATGATCTGGGTACCTACGGTATGCT
>JAKSBB010000402.1 GCA_022361315.1 Desulfobacterales bacterium | reverse complement strand
GTCGGCCGCCACCTGGCCGGTGAGGTCGATGGCCATGGCGGTGTTGAGGGTCGTCATCCGGTTGTGTTGACCGATGATGCCCGGGTTGTTTATATAGTCCGAGGGGTGGAACTCAATGGAAGGGTTGTCATCCAGAAATTCATAAAGCAGGTTGGAGCCCACTGCGCTGCCGGCTACCAGCTTGTCCTTGTTGAACCCCTTTTGTTTGTTGGTGACCACACCCAGGGAGAACAAGCGCATGATGGAGTCGGAGAGGTACTGGGAGTGGATGCCGATGTCGTTTTTCTGGGACAGGCAGATCATTGTGGCTTCATTGGTAACGCCTAAACTGGTCTGAATGGTGGAACCGTCGTCAATCAGCCGTGAAATATGTTTGGCAATGGTGTTGGCGGTCTCCATCTCCGGCAGGGGCTGTATGGTCAGCAGTTCTTCCTCGTGCTCCACAATATGGTCCACATCATTGACATGGATGAAGCTTCTTCCCAGAACCCGCGGCATATTGGGATTCACCTGGCAGATAACGATATCTGCGGTCTCACAGGCCGACAGGTTGATGTCTACGGATACCCCAAGGCTCATCCATCCGAAATCATCCGGTGGTGATGCCTGGATCAGGGCTGCATTCAGGGGCATCAGTCCGGATTTAAACAGGTGGGGGATCTGGGAGAGATTGGCCGGAGTGATAAACCGTTTGTTTTTGCTGATAATGCTGGGAGAACCCGATCCAAGGTAAAAAGAACGGATTTTGAACTGTTGGGAGTTGGAGCGGTTGGCGATCAGGGTCAGGGGGCCGCTTTCAATGCTCAATAGCCTGACGATCTCAAGGTCGGTAAATCTTGCGGAAATGGCAGACAACTCACTGACCAGGTGCTGGGGTTCACCACAGGAGGAGCCGATGAAGACCCTTTGCCCGGGCCGGATATGGGCCAGGGCTTCCTGAGCGCTGCTTAATTTGTCCACATAGGCGTCAGCCCAATACGTTGGTTTATTCATTTATATATCTCCGAAGTTTTTGACCCATCATAGTAAAAAAAGGCCCGGTTGTGAATACCAAAGGCTGAATATGCCGTCTGTACACCGTTGGAAAACATATCATAAATTTGATTAAATCCGCCAAAATCCCCATCTTTTACTTGAGATTTTTTCAATACTCCTGTATTTTTTCATTCTGTTATATAGTTAATGAATACTATTCAAAAAATAAAGGTTGCAAAATGGGCATATATGAACGCAAACAACGTGAAAAAGAGCGGCGGCGGCAGGAAATCCTTGCGGCGGCAAGGGAGGTGTTCTCCGCCAAAGGCTTCAACAGCGCCACCATGGAGGAAATCGCCTCCAAGGCCGAGTTGAGCCCCGGAACCCTCTACCTCTACTTTAAGAACAAGGAAGAACTCCATACCTCTCTTTCCATCAATATTCTGGCCCGCTTAGGTGCCGAGATTGAAAAGGTGGTGGACGAAGATATTGCCGTGGAAGATAAGATCGGGCGATTTCGTGACGTATTTATCGAATTTTACGATCTTGACGCCAGTATCCTCACCAACCTCTTTCATCTTCAGTCCGGAGAGACCCTTCATAACCTGTCCGATGAGGTGATGCAGGAACTCAAAAAATACTCCAGCAAGGCGCATCAGGCCATAATCGCCGTGGTCAGGGAGGGGATAGAGAAGGGGATTTTTGTGAACGAACACCCGGTGGCCCTGGCAGATGTCCTGTGGGCCACCTATTCCGGTGTCGTCCTCTGGGTGGATTCCAAGCGTCTGATCAACGATGAAAAAGACTTTGTGAAGCCGACCCTTAACCTTGCATTTAATCTGTTTATAAAGGGATTAAAGGCCAAGTAAACTTATTTACACAGTCTGTGTATGGTCTGGGCATGCCACTCTCCTCTTCCGGAGAATGTTGGTATGCCCTTTTCTCTTAGATATTCCGCGATCATCGCGAAAGTGGCGCCCTGGTCCCTCATGTTGTTGATTATGGACAGAATATCGTCTTTTGTGTAGTGGGTGCCTGATGCATAACTGGTGGTGGCTCTGGGGGGAATCGGCATATCGTCGGCAGCCGGCGCTTCGGCGACAACTTTGCCCAGGTTTTCAAAAAAGTCAGCCACGGCATTGTCCCGGCGAATGGCGGATTCCATTCTCATCTCGTTTATTGTCGCCAGTTTCTCCACATGCTCCGCCATGGTGGATATCGTATCAACAAGGTTCGGCAGAAACTCTTCCAACTGCATGGCCAGGTCGTCCATGCCGGCGTTGAAGGGCATGTGAGACATCTGCTGGGGGGGCTGCTGCGGTTGGTGCTGCTGTGGGGTGCGTCTGTCCCTCACAACCCTCCGGTCCTGCTGGGGAAAGTAGTTCCCTTCCATGGGTTTTCGTTGGGAATGAGTGTGAGAAGGCCCCTCTTTTCTGTGGGAGCTTCTAAGGTTCTTTAAAAAATCGTTCATGACCATCTCCTAATGGGTCTGTTGCACTGTTAACGCAAAGCGCCGCATACGATGACATAACAAGCGGAAAAAGCTTAAGGATTGAACTCAGTTTAGAATATGAACAATATTAACGTATTCTAACGCCTGGGGTCAAGCCTGCGGATTTTCTTCTGCATCGCTGTTGAAAGTTTGGGTTCGTGTCATATGGTATTGGCAGCTTTGTAAAATGTAGGGAGAATCTACCATATTCTTTACGAAAATGTCAAAGCATTTTGAGGGTCAGGCCCTGTGGCACGGCGTCACCAACACTTGATCCTGATATTTGAATCTGGTGCGTGACCCTGACGCAGAACATTGATAAACGGATCGCACTGATATATGTTGAGAAGCAGATGTTGACCTGACAAGGGGAGAAAATGAAGTATTTTCCGTTGAAAACCGCTGTACTCTGCCTGGTGTTGCCGCCACTGCTCTACGCCCTTGCCCTCATGGGACTGGCCGACTATTTGAAAAATGAATACGACAGGAAAATCACGAATCGCCTGGTGGGAGAACCGTCCCTGGTTCTGGAGGGGGACCGGCCCGTTGAGATGCTTGTGGCTGAAAATATCACGGATTTCCTGAGTCGTGATTTTCTGGCTAAAAATGCGGGGGTTGCGATATCTGTTGAAGTTGTCACCCGTGACGGGCGTTTGATTTATCCCGCCGTATCCGAGGAAACCGGTGAGCGGACACCGGAGCAGATCGCCACCCATAATTACGATATTCTGAATCAGGGGATGGATGTGCTGGTGGAGGTCAGCCTGGAACACGGCACCTGGCTGCCAAACCTGATTCTGGTGCTTCTGGCGGCCATCGCTTTGGCCGTATTCGTCCCCGTATACAGAGAAGCCAGCCGGTTGGCAGCCCTTGACCGTGCCCAGGATCAGGGAAAGGTTGAAACCCTGGTAAAGGATCTCAAGGAGAAAGAGGAAAAGGGCAAGAAGGGCATGGACCGCCTTAAAAAAGAGAAAAAGGCCCTTTTCGAACGTTTGAAGAATCTCCGTTCCCGGTATACCGAATATCGCAAAAAATCCAAAGCCACTGAAGATGAGCTTTTCGATGAGATCGTCAAACTTGAAGAACAGCGGGATAACTATGCTGCCTTGAAGGCGGAAAAAGAGGCGGAAATTGAAGCCCTGCGCACCAAGCTTCAGAAAATTGAGCGGAGAAAAAGCGGTGGGGCCAGGCGAAATGAATTCGACTATCTGGTCAAACGATTTGCCACCCTGTACAAGCAGGTAGATATGGACCGGAGAGCCGTGTCCGGCTATATGGGACTCGAAGATGATCTCCAGCTCAAAGCCGAGGAAGTCATTCTTCAGCTGGACAGACATCCGGAAAAAGTAACCATAAAGCGCAAGGTTTTTTCAGGTAAGAAAAACAAAACCACCGTCCTTGAAGTCTTGTTTGCCTACAATGGCCGCCTGTACTTCAGATCCCTGCCAAACAACCGGGCACAAGTCCTGGTCATCGGCACTAAAAAGACCCAGACCCGGGACATGGAGTTCCTTCATAAACTATAGTCAATGGCTGACCACGTCTCTACCAGTAAGTCCACGCCTGATTGACAATAACATGGATACCCAGCAGCAGGTTGGTTACGGCATGGGCCAGTATCGGGGAAAACAGATTTTTACGCTGGTACAGCAGCAATGCGTAGATCATACCGGCCAGTATGCCGGGCAGCCAGCGGTAATGCTCCAGGCCGAAGGCCACGGATACTGCGAAAAAGGAAAACCAGGAAAAGCTCCCCAACGCCACCCGGGTGAAGTTACTGTCCATTAAAAACCGCAGGGCAAAGGACCGCCAGAACAATTCTTCTATGACGGGTACCACCAATACTGCGCCAAACAGGCGGAAGGCAATTAAAATCATGGTATATGTGCTGTTACCGGCCTCATATGGGTTGAACCCGGAAGAGGTCCCCAACTGGGGATAATAGCCTTCAAGCCCGATCCATATGGCGAAAACCAGTATACCGGCCATAACGGCATTCATATCCCAGCACAGGCGAATTTCGCTGCGAATCTTGGGCCAGAAAAAGACCAGAAACACAAGGACGGAAAGGGTCTTGGCCGGATATACCAGGAACCTGGACATATTGAACCAGGGGACAAGGTAGGTGAATCCGGCAAACACAAGAAAGGGGATCACATAGGGGAAATAGCTCTGCAACTGGGGCCTGTTGTCTTTTGCCTCTGTCATGGGGTCATCCTAATCATAATTTCAGGTCAATATCCGGGTGTCAGGTGCTTGTCTCCATGTCTATCGGCTCCGGCAGGGGGATGTCAAGGGGGAATTGCGGTTGGTTCCCGGCTGGACCATTGCCGACCGGGAACCATAATCATTTAAACAAAGTTAACTTAGGAAGCCTTCAGTGCCTCGGTTTCCTTCCTGTAGCAAATGATATCTTCAACTGTGAGCACCGGGAATCCATTCTCTAAACCGAATTCCACGGCCCGGGGCAGCCTGGCCATGGTACCGTCCGGATTGGTGATTTCACAGAGGACACCATAGGGCGGGAACCCCGCCAGGCGCATCATATCCACAGTGGCCTCGGTGTGCCCCGTGCGTTCAAGGACGCCTCCGGCTTTGGCCTGGAGGGGAAATACGTGGCCCGGCCGGTTGAGGTCTGCAGGACCGGCATCCGGAGCCGTGGCTGCACGGACTGTGGTCAGCCGGTCCCGGGCAGATACCCCGGTGGTCACCCCGGCGGCCGCTTCAATACTCACCGTGAAGGCGGTTTGGTAGGGGCTGGAGTTGTCCGTCACCATGGGGGGCAGGTCCAGTGCGTTTACCTTTTCCGGCGGCAGGCAAAGGCAGACAATGCCGCTGCACTCCCGGATGAGCATGGCCATCTGGGCTTCGGTGAGGGAATGGGCTGAAAAAATCAGATCGGCTTCGTTTTCACGTGATTCATCATCGGCCACCACAATACCAAGACCTTGTTTAAGGGCCTGAATCCCTTTTTCCACCCGCTGAACCGGGGTGCCGAACTGGGTTAAGATTTGCTGATTCATGATCGCGCTCCTTTACAAATAAATTAAAATTAGTTCATGAATCAGGGCGCAAAGGAATGGATAGGTTTTTCGGATGTGATGGTTTCCCGGGGTGATACATACAACGCCAGGCCGTTTTTTGGCATGGCAGTACCCGGTAATACCGTTCCGAAACCTTATTCTCTTCCATCCGGACTATGACCGTCGGCTCTGGAGTCTCACCAGATCTGCTCGACCTTTGCACGATCCGGAGTTCCGGATTTTTGGGTGCAAAGCGCTCGCGGGCTTCCCAGTGTGGGTTACCGCCGGTGGGGAATTCCACCCCGCCCTGAGAATAAAACACGATGGGTGTATTACTTCAGTGCGGAGTCGAAGTCAATGAATTTCGAGTAATTATTTAAACAGTGCAGACACACTCTCACCGGTATGAATCCGCTGAATGGCCTGGGAAAACAGCGGGGCCGCAGACAGGACCGTCAGGCCGGGAAATTGTTTTTCCTCGGGAACATCCACCGTATTGGCCACCACGATTTCCTTGATGGGGGCTTTGCTCAGGTTCTCAACAGCCTTACCACAGAGCACCGGATGGGTGGCCCCCACGTAAATGTCTCTGGCACCGGCGGATTTCAGGGTTTCCACGGTGGTGACCAGGGTGCCGCCGGTGGAGATTTCATCGTCGAAAATGATGGCATCGTGGCCCTCGACATTGCCCACCACAAGCCCTTGTTTGACATCGGAATCGCTGATGCGGCGTTTGTCTATGATGGCAAGGGAAGTATTGAGGCGTTTGGCAAAGCGGCCGGCCCGTTTGGCACCGCCGGCATCCGTGGCCACCACCACCACGTTGGACAGGTCCAGGTGGCCGGCAAAATAGTCGCAGATGGTGGGCATGGCCGTGAGGTGATCCACGGGCATGCTGAAAAAACCGTGGACGGAATCGGCGTGGAGGTCCATGGTCAGGACGCGGGTGGCCCCTGCGGTTTTGAGCAGGTCGGCTATCAGGCGGCCGGCAATGGAGATCCGCGGGGCGTC
>JAKSBB010001100.1 GCA_022361315.1 Desulfobacterales bacterium | reverse complement strand
CTCCTGGGCTCGTTTAAATTCTTTTTTAAGGAAACGGCCGGAGATCCCGGAATCAATGTGATCCCAGGGTAAAGGCTCATCTTCCGCCCTCTCCCGGGAGGTGTAGAACTCCGGATTGATGCCGGTGGCCGCAAAGGCCTCTTCCCAGACGGAGTAATTAAAATGATCGCTCCAGCCGTCCAGGCGGCAGCCCAGTTCGTAGGCCTTCACCAGAAGCGCCGAGAGTTTCCGGTCCCCCCGTGCCCAGACCCCTTCCAGCTGACTCATCTTGGGATCCTGCCATTTCAGCTTCACCTTGGGATGACGCAGGGTGGACTTGAGGAAATCCAGTTTTTCCCGGGTCTGTGCCAGGGTCATCTGGGCGTGGCGCTGAAACGGCGTGTGGGCCTTGGGAATAAAACAGGTGGTGGAGACATTGACCATCTGGCGACCTTTGGCATGGGCGGCGGCCAGACGGGAAGAAAGGCCGGCGATGCCTTCCACATCTTCCATCTCCTCAAAGGGCAGGCCCATCATGAAATAAAGCTTGATGTTCTTCCAGCCCAGGGCCAGGGCGTTCTCCACCGTGGCCTCAATGCTTTCCTCGGTAAGGTTCTTGTTGCTAATGTTACGCAGCCGCTGGGTACCGGCTTCCGGGGCAATGGTGAACCCGGTTTTCCGCACGGTTTTGATCAGTTCCATCAACTCCGGCGTCAGTTTCTCCGCACGGATGGAGGGAAGGGAAATGGCGTTGCACTGACCCTGGCTGAGGAGCAGCAGTTCCTTCATCAGGGCAGGCAGCTCAGAGTAATCCCCTGTGGACAATGATAAAAGTGAAATATCCGAGTATCCCGTGGATTTTAAAGACTCACGGGTAATGGCCATCAGGTCTTCCAGGGAACGTTCCCGCACCGGCCGGTAAATCATTCCGGCCTGGCAAAACCGACACCCCCTTGAACACCCCCGGGCGATTTCCAGGCGCAGCCGGTCGTGCACCGGTTTGGCATAGGGAACGATGGGATCCATGGGAAAATTGTCCAGGGTCAGTTCCG
>JAKSBB010001284.1 GCA_022361315.1 Desulfobacterales bacterium | reverse complement strand
GTGGTGGAAAGATCCACGGGGGTTCCTTCAAGGGAGCCATTCCTTGACGATGCGCACAGGGACAGGGCCCCGAAGTTAAGCTCAGTCACTTTGTCGCCGATGGTTTCCGGCACGGTCCGTCTGAACAGCGCCCGGATCCGCGCCAGGAGCACCCTGGGCTCCACCGGTTTTTTCACGTAGTCATCCGCGCCCAGTTCCAGCCCCACCACCTGGTCCATATCGTCCTCCCGGGCGGTGAGAATAAGGATGGGCCCCTTGTAACTGTGGCGGACATCCCTGCAGATGGCAAACCCGTCCTTCCCCGGGAGCATCAGATCTAAAATCACCAGATCCGGTTTTCCCTGGATGATCTTCTGCACCGCTTTGTCCCCGTTGTGCTCCACTTCCATTTCGTATTCCTGTTTGGCAAGGTACTCACTCACCAGGGCCGCCAGGCGGAGGTCGTCTTCCACCAGTAAAATACGTTTGGTTTCCTGATTTTCCATAGTTACTTTCCTAAATAAATTACGGGGATTGGCTTCATTTTTTTCAGTGAGCCCAAGGTAACACAAAGCGGGGAACCCACCAATGGTAAAAATGTTTCAAATTGTAATCTTTTTTATCTACATTTAACCCAGAGTTATCCCGAAATATCCAGTCTTTTTATCGTGGCGGCGGTGCTGCCCTCTTTAATCATAGAGGTGAATATGATATTAATTTCCTTTTAAACAACCACCCAATAACAGAGGGACAAATGGAAGAAGAGATTAAAAAAGGGCATTTTATCGAAACCATCATTCAGGAAGATATCAGCAATAATAAAAACGAAGGCCGTGTTGCCACCCGGTTTCCGCCGGAGCCCAACGGCTATCTCCACATCGGCCACGCCAAATCCATTTGTCTGAACTTCAATATGGCCGGTCAGTTCAACGGCAAATGCAACCTTCGGTTTGACGATTCAAACCCGGCCAAGGAAAAGAAGATTTACATCGATTCCATCCAGAATACCGTAAAATGGCTGGGCTTTGAATACGGTACTCCCTTCTTTGCCTCGGACTACTTTGACAAGCTTTACGAATTTGCCCTGGAACTCATCCGTGGGGGCAAGGCCTACGTCTGCAGCCTGAAACCCGAAGAGATCCGGGAATACCGCGGCACCCTCACCGAACCGGGCAAAAACTCCCCCTACCGGGACCGGAGTGTGGAAGAAAACCTGGACCTGTTCGAAAAGATGAAGAACGGCGAATTCGGCGAAGGGGAACATACCCTAAGGGCCAAAATCGACATGGCTTCGCCCAACATCAACCTGCGGGATCCCATCATTTACCGGGTGAAAAAGGCTCCCCACCCCCGGACCGGGGACAAGTGGTGCATCTACCCCATGTACGATTTCACCCACGGCATCTCCGATGCCCTGGAAGGCATTACCCACTCCCTGTGCAGCCTGGAATTTGAGGACCACCGTCCCCTCTACGACTGGTTCCTGGACAACGTGTCTGTTCCCTGCCATCCCCAGCAGATCGAATTTGCGCGGATGAACATCAACTTTACGGTGCTCAGCAAGCGTAAACTCCAGCGCCTCATCGACGAAGGCAAAGTCGCAGGCTGGGACGATCCCCGCCTGCCCACCCTGGAAGGCATGCGCCGCAGAGGGTATACCCCTGCCGCCATCCGGAACTTCTGCAACGTCATCGGGGTGTCGAAAAAGGAAAGCCGTATCGATATGGGGCTCCTGGAATCCTGCCTCAGGGACGATTTGAATGAAAACGCCCAGCGGGTGATGGGGGTTATCCGCCCCCTGAAGGTGACCATAGAGAACTACCCGGAAGGGCAGACCGAAACCCTGGAAGCCATGAATCATCCCCAGAAACCGGAACTGGGCAAACGAGACGTCTCTTTTTCCCGGGAGATCTATGTGGAGCAGGATGATTTCATGGAAGATCCCCCCAAGAAGTTCTTCCGTCTGGGTCCCGGCCGTGAAGTCCGCCTCAGGGCTGCCTATCTGGTCACCTGTAAAGAGATCATTAAAAACGAAGCTGGCGAAGTCGTGGAACTCATCTGCACCTATGATCCGGAAACCCGCGGCGGCAATGCCCCGGACGGCCGTAAGGTCAAAGGCACCATCCACTGGGTCAACGCCAACGACTGCCTGGATGCGGAAGTCCGCCTGTACGACCGCCTCTTCAAAGATGAAAACCCGGAACAGGACGGCCAGGACTTTGTGGAAAACCTGAACCCCGGCTCCCTGGAGATACTCACCGGATGCAAGCTGGAAAAAGGCCTTGCCACAGCCGAACCCGAGGTACCCTTCCAGTTCGAACGCCTGGGTTACTTCTGCCTGGACGGCAAGGACAGCACGGACGACAAGCCGGTATTCAACCGCACCGTCACCCTGAGGGATGCCTGGGCAAAGCTGGCCAAACAGCACCCGCCCCGCAAGAAGAAGGGGAACAAACCGCCCAGAAAGAAGAAAAAAGGATAAACAATTAGAGGAATATTATTATCAATCGGCCGGCGCTCCGTTCAAAGGACTGCCGGCCGTTTTTTTTGCCGCCGCTTGCCGATTTTTTCATTCTCCGTCACACTTTCTTTACAAACCGGTGTGTATATTATAGTTGTTTCAGGTGAAGACGCTTAATCCGAAGGAGGCAGATCCATGGGCAACAAACCGACATCCGGACAATACACCCTTCTTTTTATGGCAGTTATCGCGGGGGCCGCAACCCTCTTGCCCTTTCCGCCGGCATCAGAGCCGTCCATCCTTGGATACCGGGCGCTGTGCACATTTTCACCCATTAGTACCGTCCTGCTCTTTTACGGCGGCCTTCTGGTGTTCGGCAAGATAAAAAGAGGGTGATCCGGGTATCTTTTAAACGCGCTTTACTTATTTTGACCTTCAAACACCTGTCGAAGCGCCTCCACGCGCTTGCGGTTCACCCCGAGGTCCGAGTATCCCAAACGGGATGCCGAGCGGACATGGATAATTCCGCCGTTTTCCGGAAACCAGAATTCAACATCATCCACAAATCGGAACACCTTGCTCTTGAATGTGGCATGCATGTAGTCCGACGTCTCTGATATTATTTCGACATCTCCCGCAGACAATACGATGGCCCGAAGCCGTTTAAACGCAGCCTCACGCGGGCCGACGTATGACAGGGATACAATGCTGTGGGACTCATCCGTTGCCAGGCTGCTCACGCAGTTGGGTTTATCCGGGCAAGGCAACAGCCCGTTTTTTCCAAGACCTATGGCGGGCTTTCCCGAGCAGCCCGATATTAGGCATATTCCTGCGATGCCCATCAGAATACAGTTGATCAACTTCATGATACATTCTCCTATTCAACACGTGAACCGGGCGTACTCACTGCATTTTCCCCACACGCTTAAACGCTTTATCGATATAGTAAAACCGTTGCCTGGGCAGCGATGCCTTCTTTTCTTCCCACAAAGCCCAAAGTTTCCGTGGTGGTGGCCTTCACGTTCACCCGGTCCCGGTCCACCCCGAGGGCAGCGGCAATGTTATCCATCATCTCATCTTTATGGGGAGACATCTTCGGGGCCTGGGCAAAGATGGTGCAATCCAGATTGGCAATGCCAAACCCCCTGCCCCGGATCTTCCCAAGGCATTCCCCCAGCAGGCGAATGCTGGCGATGCCCTTGTAGGCCGGGTCCGTATCCGGAAAATGTTCCCCGATATCCCCCAGGCCCGCAGCCCCAAGCAACGCATCACAGACGGCATGCAACAGGACATCCGCGTCGGAATGCCCTTTCAATCCCTTTGGGTGATCTATCTTTACCCCGCCGATGATGAGATCCCGGCCTTCCACCAGTTCATGGACATCGGTTCCCGTACCGATTCTTAATCCTAAATCTTTCATATGCGCTGTTGCATCTCCTCTCAGTCGGCGCCAAAACGCCTGCCATTGATTTTTGAGTGCCCGATACTATAGGTGCCTTGCCCTTAAAAGTCAAAATGCCCTTTATTCGGTATTTTGGGATGGCCTGGTCCCATGCATACTCACCAACCGGGCGATCAGTACCGCCAGGTAAAACTGTCCGAAGATAGCCTGGACACTGGCCATGGTCTGGGCCTGGGGAGACACCGGGGATATATCCCCGTATCCCAGGGTGGACAGGGTGACCATGGAAAAATAGCGCATGACCTCGGGGTGCTCAAGAATGGCCTCATGGGACAGGGTGAATGAACCGGGATATGTAAACTCCAGAATCAGATATAGGTTGGCAAAAAACAGGGCCACAAACAGATAGACCACGATGGCGGCCGAAATCACATCCCTTGTTATTTTGGGCGCCTTCAGGATGGAAACCCCCATCAACACGGTAATGTACAGAACAAATACAGCCTGAAGTATGAAAGATATAAGGCGGATCTCATCACCGGCCTCGGAAGCATATATCCACCATACAATAAACAGGCAGGGCAGCATCAGCAGGACCGAGGCAGCCATCGGCAACCGGCTCCCCCGTGAAATGGAAAAAACCGCTGAAAACATCACCAGGGAAAAGGTCAGATCCAGAAACAGACCGATGCTTATGGCACCTGCCATGAAGGGAGAAATAATCACATGAACGAGCAGGGCGGCCAGGAGTATGGTGTACTTTTCCCGGAAAAGGATTTTTATCATGGGGTCTTTGACCTGTATTGGGGTTAACGCTGAATTACTAAACCTCTATACAATGTGAGGGAACAAGTCAACTGCCCTTATTCCCCGTATTTCTGGACACACAAAAGGACGTATGACGGGAAGACTCGCCCGTCTGATCCAATGAAGTTATTGATAGGTTATCCAATGCACTGAGCCGGAGAAATCAATTTGGCTCCTGCCGGCTAAGTATATAGAAACCAACAGCAATAAATAGAGACGCCAACCCTGCTATAACCAGGATATTCTCTGAAAGGGTGTAGATGATCACCCAGCTGGTTAATAACATTGACACAGCAGCAATTTTACTCCTGCGTGAAATGGCCTTCTGTTCCTGCCAGTCGCTTAGAAGCGCCCCAAAGCGCGGATGGGAATACAACCACTTATGCAGCCTCTCAGATCCCCTTGCTGCAAACCATGCGGCCAACAAAAGAAAGGGCACTGTCGGTAGACCGGGAAGAAAGATACCAATAATTGATAGCGCAAGAAAAAAATAAGCCAGAACCAATGCCGCAATACGTTTCATATCAATAAACTATAAATATTCACAGAATAGTCAACTCCAAATAAATGCGGCGGATCCGTAAATAATCAGAGTGCAGTTATCCCTCATCTTTGCGTTTAACACAGGGTTTTCTGATGACACACCCCTGCCATTTATTGTATAGATCACCTGAACGATAACACGTAAATACCTCCGGAGGAACCCCCATGGAAAGATGCGACTGGTCAACCTCAGACCCGGATTATATCCACTACCATGACACGGAATGGGGCGTACCGGTACACGATGACCGGAAGATCTTTGAATTCCTGATTCTGGAAGGGGCCCAGGCAGGCCTTTCCTGGATCACCATATTGAAACGGCGGGAGGGTTACCGGAAGGCTTTTGCCGATTTTGATCCGGAAAAGGTGGCCCGGTACGGGCCGGATAAAATTCAGGCACTGCTCCAGGACCCGGGGATCATCCGCAACAAGCTTAAGGTGAACTCCACCGTGACCAATGCCAGGGCGTTTTTAGAGATTCAGGAGGAGTTCGGGTCCTTTGATGCCTATGCCTGGCGGTTCGTGGACGGCGCTCCCATCATCAATGCCTTCACCGCCATGGACCAGGTGCCGGCCACCTCAAAGGAGAGTGATGCCTTTTCCAAGGATCTGAAGCAGCGGGGATTTAAATTCACCGGTTCCACGATCATATACGCCCACATGCAGGCTACCGGCATGGTCAATGACCATCTGGTCTCCTGTTTCCGTTATAAAGAGGTGATGGAAGGATGAAATTACAGCCGCCCTGGTCCGGTCCTTTCGCTCTTCCCGACACCACCGGGATCACCGGCCTTCCCCTGACCGGTGCCGCCGTCCTGAAAAACTGGTTCACGGAGAAACGGTGGTGCTACATCGGGATCGTATCCCCGGAACTTTTTTTCGGTGCCGCTGTGATTCACCTGGGGTACATCTCCAGTGCGTTTTGCTTCTGCTTTGACCGGGAACACCGAGAAATGACAGAAGCCGGTTTTGTCATGCCGCCCGTGGGCAGTGTCCGCTACGACCGGCACCCGGCCACCGGTATCTGCCGGTTCAGGGAGGGAAAACGGCGGATTGAATTTTCCGGCGACCTTGAAACCGGGGGCAGACAGGTAAGAACCCATCTGAGCGCTGACGACCTGTTTGCGGATATTCGCCTTGCAGAAACCACAGGCAGTTTTTCCCCCATGCACTTCCCCATGGATATGGGCGAGGGAAAAACCGCATTCACCACCAAGGCGGCCGGGATTCCCGCCCGGGGGAATATCCGGGCTGGGGACAAAAAATTCATCCTTGATCCGAAAAACACCTTTGCCCTTTACGACTGGACCCACGGTGCCTACCACAGGCAAACCTTCTGGAACTGGGCCTGCGGCGCCGGATTTGCCCGGGAAGCCACGCCGGCAGGCCCGGAAACAAGGGTGGGGTTCAACCTGTCCCGGGGTGTCTACGAAAACGGCACCCTTGAAAACACCCTGTGGATAGACGGACAGCCGGAACCGGTGGCCGATGTTGATTACGACTATGACACGGCACAGCCGCTCAACTCCTGGACAATCACCTCTCGGGATCAAAAAATCAATCTTCGATTCTTTCCGGAAGGCAAACGGGGTGCCACCGATAATTTTGGACTGGTGGCAAGCCGCTTTATCCAGCCCTGCGGCCGGTTTGAAGGAGAAATAAAAACCGATGCCGGCCAACGTTTCACCCTGACGGATACCGCCGGGGTGGTGGAAGAACATTTTGCCAAATGGTAGCCGCGGGCCTAACGCCCCCGATATCCGGTATAAAATAACAAAAGAAGGAAAGATAGCCATGATCCTTGTCACCGCCGCACAGATGCAGGCCATGGATGGAAAGACCATAAACGAATTCGGTATCCCCGGCCTGGTGCTGATGGAAAATGCCGGCCGGGGCGCCCTGGAGATGCTGGTGGACCATTTCGACCCCATTGAAGAATACCGGGTGGGAATACTCGCCGGCCGGGGAAACAACGGGGGAGACGGCTTTGTGATCGGCCGCTACCTCATGGAGATGGGGGTGAGCGTCAGCTTCATCCTCCTGTCCGAAAGGGGCCGTGTGGCCGGGGATGCCCGGATTAACATGGAACTTGTGGAAACGCTGTTGCCCGAACATCCGGAATCGGAATTCCTGGAGGTGCCGGACGCAGACGCTTTTGACGGATACCGGGACCGGATCATGGACCATGATCTCTTTGTGGATGCCATATTCGGCACCGGCCTGAACTCCGATGTCAGGGGGTTTTTCAGGGATGTCATCATGGCTGTCAACCTCTCGGACCTGCCGGTCTTCAGCGTGGATATCCCTTCCGGTATTAATTCGGATACGGGAAGGGTCTGCGGTGTGGCAATCGAGGCGGATGCCACGGCAACCTTTGCCTTTGCCAAGGCCGG
>JAKSBB010000623.1 GCA_022361315.1 Desulfobacterales bacterium | reverse complement strand
TTTTTTGATGCAAAGCAATTGTTGCGACAATATGCAACCAACTACCGAAGCCGTATACTCACCTTCAGTATTCAAAAGTTGAAAGGGTATAAGTCCGAGAGTTATCAGAACGTCTATCGATAAGAATTTACAAGGTGGTGCGTGTTGAACAAAGGGGCTAAAAAATTGAATTCTCCTAAAACAACAAAAGGCTTGGGTCGTCTGGTGCCCTACCTTCTCACATTTCTGATTCTCTCGGTTTTCTGGCTGGTATTTTCGGGAAAATATGACCTGTTTCATCTTGTTTTGGGGCTTTTCTCCTGTGTTGTGGTGACAATACTTTGCACAAACCTATTATTTCCATACCCGGTGACAAGTCGGATGTTCCGGTGCTGGCCGCGATTCATTTCATATCTGCCCTGGTTATTTTACCAAATTGTCCTGGCCAATATTCATCTGCTCTATTTAACTTTTCATCCGAACATGAAGCACCTTATAAACCCAAAAATAATCCGTTTTAACAGCCGTCTTAAAAGCAACGTATCAAGAACCGCCCTGGCAAACTCCATTACGCTGACCCCTGGCACCATCACTGTCTTTGCCGGTGTCATGGGCTCCTTTGCCGTTCACTGCATTGATGACCGGTCCGGCCGTGATCTACCCGGAGAGATGGAAGACCGGATCGCAAAGGTGTTTGACGAAAATTAACCGGGAAGAGGTTGGCCCCATGCAGACCGTATTCTTGTATTTTGGCATTATCCTGGCAGTTCTGATGTTGATGCCCACCTGGAGATCCCTGGCCGGTCCGACGGTTCTCGATCGCCTGATCGGTGTGAATGCTGTTGGAAGTAAGACCATCGTATTATTAATCGTCATCGGATTGATCTATGACCGTGTGGAGATGTTTGTGGATATTGCACTGGCCTATGCCATGCTCAATTTCATAGCCGTTCTCGCAGCATCCCGGTATTTCCAGAAGCAAAAAGGGCTATACGATGAAAAGGAGAGCCGCTGACATGAATATCATCATAACGATCCTATTGTTTCTTGGGCTGGTCTTTTTTTTCGGGGGATCTGTGGGAATCATTCGATTCCCGGATTTTTATTCCCGGCTTCATCCCGCAGGAAAACTGGATACAGGCGGTCTTATGATTACAATGACCGCATTTGCCCTACATACGGTTCAGCCATTTACACTGGAAGCCGTGGTGACATCCGTGAAGATTCTTTTGATCGTTGTCTTTGTGTTTTTTACGAGCCCGACTGCCATTCACGCCATCGTGGATGCCGGGGTCCGGGCCGGTTTACCTCCATGGCAGATCGGGGAAAGCAAAGGAGGGCCAAATGATATGGCAGATTGAGTTTATCATCCTGATCCTGGTCATTCTTTTCGGTTATGGTGCGCTCAATGTGAAGGATTTATTGAGTGCCGCCATATTGTTCGGTGCCTACAGTTTTCTGTTCTGCCTTTTATGGGCGGTCATGGGGGCCGTTGATGTGGCCTTTACGGAGGCCTGTGTGGGGGCCGGCATCAGTACGGTTTTATTCGTGGCGGCAGTGCTTCGTACCACACGGAAAACGGATAATTGAAGGGGGCGGATAATTGAAAAAAGCAGGGGTGTTTATATGTCTGTTGCTTGGGGGAATGCTCATGTGGGGTGCACTGGAGTTCCCGGGGTGGGGAGATCCTTCATCCCCGGCATCCACCCACCTTTCTCCCTACTATATCGAAAATTCGATACCGGACACTTCTGTTCCCAATGTGGTGACTGCAATCCTGGCTGACTATCGTGGGTTTGATACCCTGTTTGAAACCATCGTCATCTTTGCGGCGGGACTGGTGTGCATGTTTTTATTGCGAAACTATAAAACAGGTGTTCCCGATTCCCGGGTGTACCGTCATATCCCCACCGGTACGACCCTGAGGATTGAAAAAGAGGGCCTGGAAAAAGTGGGAACGGTACCTGAGGATTCCCCCCACTTTGAAGAGATTGATTCCGTATGGGTTCCCTACGATCTGGTAATCAGAACCACCTGCCGGATGATTATCCCGTTTATCCAGCTATTTGGTCTGTATGTGATCGCCCATGGCCATCACAGTCCGGGAGGCGGATTCCAGGGAGGGGTTATTCTGGGGGCATCCGTTGTCCTGTTTGCCCTGGGCTTTAATCTCAGACTTGCCTTAAAGCAGATGAATGAAAAACAAACGCTTATTCTTTGCGCCCTGGGCGTATTGATCTATACGGGCACCGGTGTCCTGTGCGTTTTACTGGGAGCCGGCTTTCTTGACTACGGTATACTGGCCAACCTGTTCAAAACCGATCCGGTAACGGCAAGGTCCCATGGGATTCTCATTGTGGAAATTGGGGTGGGTATGGCGGTGATGGCCACGATGATTCTGCTGTACCTGAACCTGGCATCCGCCGGAAAGCATCATGAGGGGCTCTGATATGGAAGAACTGCTCACAGCTGTTGCCCAGCGAATGAATTATGGGGCTTTTATTATTCTCATGATGATGGGGTTGTACGGTCTGATCATAAAAACCAAC
>JAKSBB010000831.1 GCA_022361315.1 Desulfobacterales bacterium | reverse complement strand
CGGTTCCGGGGTGATCGACGGGATCGACCTGTGGTGGGTCTCTCGGCACTGGCTTTGGTCCGGTGCGGGCACGACATCCGTGCCCGAGCCGGGCGCGGTCGGTATGCTGTGCGTGGCGGGAGCGATCCTGTCGCGCAGACGGCGTAAGGGAGCGAGCCGATGAATCGCGCGCGTGGCGCATTTACGCTGGTGGAGCTGCTGGTGGTCGTGGCGATCGTCGCGGCGCTGGTGGGGATGTTGCTGCCCGCGCTGAGCCGGGCGCAGGACGTGGCGCGATCGGTGTCCTGCCTGAGCAACCTGAGGCAGTTCAACGACGCGGCGGCGATTTACCAGGCCAAGTGGAAGGGTAGTTTTCCCGTTGCGTACGAGACGGTCGTGATCGACGCGGTGTTCGTGCAGCGCTCGTGGGACTACAACAGGCGGGTGGACTGGTCGAGCGGCTCGGCGAGCTATGAGATCACGCCGGGCATCCTGTGGGACAAGATCGATGCGCCGTCCAAGATTCAGCAGTGCCCGGTGTACCGGGGCGAATCGAACTCACCGGGCGACCCGCAAACCGGATACAACTACAACACCAGCTACCTGGGCGGGGGCGACGGCGGCGTGCCGGCGCGGATCACGCAGGTCAAAGACCCGGCCGGCACCGCGGCGTTCGGTGACGGCGAGTACGCCTCCGGCGCCAACAAGTACATGCGTTCGCCGTTTTCTGCGCCGCAGGAAGCGATCTCCGGTCGCCACGCCGGCACGCAGGGCTACCGACACGCCGGCCATGCCAATGTCGGTTTCGTGGACGGCCACGCCGAGCCGTGGTCCGAACGTCACACGACCTCCTACCCCGCGACCGAGCCGCTCATTGCCGAGGGCACGGGGTTCCTGAGCGCCGACAATTCGCTCTACGACCTGGAATAACCCCCCGCCGCGCGGGCTTTGGTCTATCATGCCCCGACCATGACGCGACACTCCCGGCTCATCCTTGAAATGATCGGCATGTTCGGCCTGCTGCCGATCGGCG
>JAKSBB010000911.1 GCA_022361315.1 Desulfobacterales bacterium | reverse complement strand
CGCCCGGGCCATGGCTCGGGCGTTCGTTGTCGTGGATAGCAAGGCCCCCCGGCAAGAGGATTTCGACCATGCAGCCCGTCAAGCGTACCAGTCCAGCGAAGCGTGATAAACGCCGCAGCCATCACGCGATCACAGCGACCCGTACGGTTGCGTGTCCCAACTGTGGGTCTCCGAAGTTGCCGCACGCGGCGTGCGATCAGTGCGGCTATGTCCGACCCGGCCTGTTCATCAAGCAGGACGCTGAGGAAGAGTGAATCTATGCGGATCGCGATCGACGTCATGGGCGGCGACAACGCCCCTGACGCCATCCTTGACGGCGCGCTCGCCGCGCTTGAGTTGCTAGGTGATGACGACCGGCTCGTCCTGGTGGGCGACGGTCGGGTCATTGCTGAAACGATCACGGAGCGCGGCCTATCGGGCGACGAGCGCATCGTGATCGAGGCGACCAGCCAGGTGATCGGGATGGCCGAGAGCCCGGTCGATGCGATCCGAAACAAGGCAGACAGTTCGATTACGCGACTGGCGTGGCTGGGCAGCCGCAAGGCGCCGGCCGATCAGCGTGCCGACGTGATCCTCTCTGCGGGGAACACGGGCGCGTGTGTTGCGGCGGCGCAGATGTACATGCGTCGCCTGGCCAACGTGCACCGGCCGGGCATCGCGGTGACGATGCCGACGTTCTTCGGGCCGATGGTGCTGTGCGACGTGGGGGCGAACATCGTGCCCAAGCCGCACCACCTTTACCAGTACGGTTACATGGGAACCCTTTACGCCCGCGAGGTGCACGGCGTGGAGAACCCGCGCGTGGCGCTGCTTTCGATCGGTGACGAAGAGGGCAAGGGCACGTCGCTGGTGCGTGAGACGCACAAGCTGATGAAGAACGACCCGGAGCTGAACTACGTCGGCTACTGCGAGGGGCGGGAGCTGTTTAACGGCAAGACCGACGTGTTGATCACGGAGGGGTTCACGGGGAACGTGGTGTTGAAGCTGGCCGAGGGGCTGGCGGCGGGGCTGTGCAAGACGATTGCGCACGAGATTTTCGAGATCGATCCGGAGCTGGCGATGAAGTTCGAGCCGGTGGTGAAGTCGATCTACGCCAAGCACGACTACCACGAGTTCGGCGGGGCGCCGCTTTTGGGGGCGAACGGGATCTGCCTGATCAGTCACGGTTCGAGCGAGT
>JAKSBB010001311.1 GCA_022361315.1 Desulfobacterales bacterium | reverse complement strand
TGATTTCATTTGTGGTGCTGATTGCCCTTCTGGTAACGGCCATGATTGTGTTGAAGCTGGATTTCTCCTTTATGATGAAATGGCTGCCGTTTATCCTGGCAGGATCCGGCTACACTTTTCTGGTATCCGTGCTGGCCATTACCCTGGCCTGTATCCTGGCGGTGGTGGGGGCGCTTGGACGGATGTCCAGCAACCCGGTGTTCAACGCTATGGCCACCTCATACGTATCCCTGATCCGGGGTACCCCCCTCCTGGTCCAGGTGTACATGTGGTACCTGGCCCTTCCCCAGATCGGCAAGGCCCTGGAGGAACTGGGAATCCACGGTATCCAGGCATGGCTGACCCTGCCGGCGGTGCCGGCCGGCATCCTGGCCCTGGGAGTTTGTTACGGTGCGTATATGACCGAGACCGTCCGGGCCGGCATTCAGTCCATAAAGATCGGCCAGACCGAAGCGGCCATGGCGCTGGGTATGACCCGTGGGCAGACCATGAAACGGGTGGTGTTTCCCCAGGCCCTGCGGGTGATCATTCCCCCGGTATCCAACGAATTTATCGCCATGATCAAAGACTCTTCCCTGGTTTCTCTGATGGGGGTGTGGGAACTGAGTTACCGGGCCGTGAAAATCGGCCGCCGGCATTTCCAGTCCCTTGAGATGCTGATCATGGTGGCATTGATTTACTGGATGATGTGTATCCTGCTTCAGTTTGTTCAGGAGCGGATTGAGGCGCATATGGCACGGGGCGACAGGAGGGTATGATGAGCAAAAAGATATCAGAACAAAACGGCCCCGTGGTGAAAGCCAAAGGCATTCACAAGATATTCGGTAATATGAACCATGTGCTTCGGGGGATCGATCTGGAAGTGGGCAAGGGGGAGACGGTTGTCATCCTCGGGGCCTCGGGGTCGGGCAAGAGCACCCTGCTGCGGTGTATCAACTTTTTAGAAGCCCCCACCGCCGGCACCATCGAGGTGGACGGCACCCTGATCCGGGCGGATGAGTCTGAAAAAGAGCGGGACGCCAAAGCCCTGGAGATCCGGCGAAAAACCGGCATGTGCTTCCAGTCCTTTAATCTCTTTCCCCATATGACCGTGCTGGAGAATATTATTGAAGGCCCCCGCACCGTGCTCAAACAGGACCGGAAAGAGGCCGAGGACTATGCGGATGAGCTTCTGGACTGGGTGGGTCTTACGGACAAACGCGGGGAATATCCCTCCTGCCTGTCCGGCGGACAGCAGCAGCGGGTGGCCATTGCCCGCAGCCTTGCCATGAAACCAAAAGTAATGCTATTTGATGAACCCACCTCCGCCCTGGACCCGGAACTTGTGGGGGAGGTGGTGGAGGTTATGGAGCGGCTGGCAGCCGGCGGCATGACCATCATTGCCGTTACCCACGAGCTCCACTTTGCCAGGGATGTGGCCGACCGGGTGATGATCATGGACGGCGGCAACTGGGTGGAAGAAGGGCCGCCGGAAAAGATTTTCAACAACCCGGAACAGGAACGGACCAAAAGGTTCCTGGCCCATATCCTCTAACTAAAAAGTAAAGAAAGGCGAAACGCTGAAGACGCGCAGGACTATGGTAATATCCCAGGAAGAACAGGCATACAATAAAATCAAGG
>JAKSBB010000403.1 GCA_022361315.1 Desulfobacterales bacterium | reverse complement strand
CGATTCACCTGCTGATGGACATCAGCGAAACCCTTGAAGACTGGACCACCCAGCGGTCCAAGCAGGACATCTCAGGCCTCTTTGTCCAGGACAAAAAACCGGTCTGGGTGATGCAAAAGGGTGAACCAGTGGCCATTCCCCATGATTCGGTAGCACCTGGAGACCTGGTGGTGGTAAGGTCCGGCGGTAAAATCCCTGTGGACGGGGTGGTTGCCGACGGTCTGGCCATGGTGAACCAGTCCTCCATGACCGGGGAACCTCTGGCTGTGGAGAAAAAACCAGGCAGTGACGTATTTGCAGGCACCATCCTCGAGGAGGGACGTGTCATTATCCACTCCGAGGCGGTGGGGGACAGGACCCGGTTTGCCAAAATCGCCAGAATTCTCACAGACGCAGACGGGATGAAAGCACAAATACAGAGTCGTGCCGAACAACTGGCAGATAAGATCGTTCCCTTCTCATTCCTCCTGTCCGGTGTTGTCTTCGCCTTTACCCGTAACCTCCGGCAGGCCGCCTCCGTCCTTCTGGCCGATTATTCCTGCGCCATTAAGATTGCCACCCCGCTTGCGGTGCGCACCGCCATGGTGGAAACCGCCCGGAACGGGGTGGTGCTCAAAGGCGGCAAATATCTGGAGGCGCTGTCCCGGCTGGATGCCGTCGTGCTGGATAAAACCGGCACCCTGACCCAGGCGGTACCCGAGGTGGTGAATGTCTGCCCTGTGAACGGTTACTCCAGGGAATTTGTCCTGCGCCAGGCCGCATGTCTTGAAGAACACTTCCCCCACCCCATCGCCGATGCCGTCATCAGAAAGGCCAGGGAAGAAGGCCTGGACCATGACGAAGATCATGCCGAGGTAGAGTATATCCTCGCCCATGGCATCGCTACAACCCTGAACGGCCAGCGGACGGTTCTGGGCAGCCGCCACTTTATCCACGAAGACGAAGGTATCTGTCTGGAGGATGCAGAACCCGTTATCCGGGAATGCACAGAGAGGGGGCTTTCACAACTCTACTTTGCCTGCGGCGGGAAACTTGCCGGGGTGATCGCCGTCAATGATCCTATCAGGGAGGATGCGGGAGAATTCATATCAACCCTGAAAACCAGAAAGATGAAACGTATTGCCATGCTCACCGGGGACAGCCGGGAAGCGGCCGGTGCTGTGGCCTCCGATCTGGGTCTGGATGAATTTTACGCCCAGGTGCTGCCCGATGAAAAAACGGAGCTGATCAAGCGTCTCAAATCCCAGGGGCACACGGTGGCCATGGTGGGCGACGGCATAAACGATTCCGCAGCCCTGGCCCTGGCCGATATAGGTATTTCCCTGAAACACGGGTCCGATATCGCCAAGGAATCCTGCGACATCGTCCTCACCGGAGAACGGCTGGACAGCCTTGTCCATGCCATGGACGTATCAAAGAAGACCATGGGGCGGGTCCGGCGTAACTTCATCTTCATCGTGGCCAGCAATACCTTATTTATAGGACTGGGGCTCACGGGAATTATTTCTCCGGCGCTGATGGCACTGCTGCACAACATGGGCACAGTACTCACCTGCGCCTCATCCATGCGGCCGCTGCTCCCCAACCGGCCTTCCCCTTAAAAGACAGCAATATTTTCAAACCGGCGCAAGTCGGGATTGACACTCCCGGCACCTGCCTGTAAGACTATGGCCCATGGCCCTTTCCCGCGACGACATAGGCAGCCTTTTCCCGGACATCGATATGAACCGTGTCTCCTTTCTTTCCCTCCTGGACGATTTTTTTGAAGGAGTGCTGGTCACCGACACCAAGGGTTACGTGCTGTTCATGAATGAGGAACAGGCCAGGATAGACGATCTGCCGGCCCGTTCACTGGTGGGGAAAAAAGTCACGGATATCTACCATGTGGATGACGGGGACAGTCCGGTGATCCAATGTCTGAAGAGCGGCAAGGCCATCAAAGGGCTGGCATGTTATTACCGCACCTGGACCGGAAAAATCGTCAACTCCATCCATAACGTCTTCCCCCTGTTTGATGACCGGAAGCTTCTGGGGGCCATCTGCTTCATCCAGGACTTTTCCATCATCGAGCAACGGTTTGAATCCGTATTCCAGCCGGAAAAGATAAAGAACCTCCAGACCGGCACCACAAAAGCTTCGGAGAAAAAGGGACGCCGGTATAAAAACGGTACCCGGTTCAGATTCGAAGATATCATCGGAACATCCAGGGAACTTAAGGATTCAGTTGAGATGGGCCGGCTGGCGGCCCAGAGTGCATCTCCGGTGATGATATACGGAGAGACCGGCACCGGCAAAGAACTTCTGGCCCAGTCCATTCACAATGCCGGGCCGCGGCGGCGGGAAAACTATGTGGCCGTCAACTGTGCCGCCATCCCTGAAAACCTGCTGGAAGGCATTATGTTCGGCACCTCCGCCGGTGCCTTTACCGGGGCCGTTGATAAAGCCGGACTGTTTGAAAAGGCAGACGGCGGCACCTTATTCCTGGATGAAGTCAACTCCATGACATTGGGACTCCAGGCCAAACTGCTGCGATTCCTCCAGGAAAGGAAAGTCCGCCGTGTGGGATCTTTGGAGGAAATCAGCGTGGACATCAAGCTGATCTCTTCGGTGAACCGGAACCCCCACACCGCCATCGAAGAAAATCATCTGAGATCCGATTTGTTTTACCGCCTGGCAGTGGTTTTTATCCGTATTCCCCCCCTGCGGGACCGGCTGGAAGATCTGCCGCTGCTGATCCGGCATTTTCTCCGGGAGAATAACCCGGTGATGGACACCGCAGTATCCGGGGTGTCAGAGGATGTCAGTGAACTGTTCGCCCAATACCACTGGCCCGGCAACGTCCGGGAACTTGCCCATATCATCGAAGGCAGCCTCAACCTCATCGACAGGGAAACCATCATCCGCACCCGGCATCTGCCCGCCCACATGGGCATGCTTCTGGGCAGGGCTCCCGACCGTGGTTCGCATTATCAAGCACAAACGGGACCGGCCCCACATACCACGGCGGATGCCCATAAAATTTCACCGCCCCCCGTGTTTCCCATGGCAGAACAAACACGGGAAAACGAAATCGCAATGATCCGTGATGCACTGGGGCACACCCGGGGAAAACCCTCCGCAGCGGCCAGGCGGCTGGGAATCTCCCCCCAGTTGCTGAACTATAAACTGAAGAAATACAGCATCAACCGCCACGATTTTTCCTGAATTCACAAGCCACACGCCGGATACATTTTCGTTTGTCATTTCCGGACCGGATGTGCTATGAGGACAGAAAGATTCATACCCCCGTTGCCCTATCACCTTTCTAACGGGGTGTTGCACCAGATTCATAAGTAACGACATTCATCGCCTGAACCACAGCGCAACCGGTTTCCCGTTAAGGAGGCAACCATGTCAGATATTTCGAATAAAAGTATCCTGGTCGTTGACGACACTGTGGCCAACCTGGACATTCTTGTTGAGACCCTGGGGGATCTTTACAATGTCCGCGCCGCCACCAACGGTGTCCAGGCCCTTGAAGAAATCAACGAGGAAAAACCGGATCTTATTCTTCTGGATATTCTCATGCCGGAAATGGACGGCTACGAAGTCTGCACCCGGCTCAAGTCGGCCCCGGAGACCCGGGATATCCTGATCATCTTCGTCACCAGTCTGGCCGAGGCCGTGGACGAAACCCGGGGGTTTGAACTGGGGGCCGTGGACTATATTACCAAACCCTTTTCCGATTCTGTGGTCCGGGCCAGGGTGAAGACCCACCTGGAACTTGCAGAGGCAAGGCTGACCCTGGAACGGCAGAACGAGGTCCTCAAAGAAAATATAAACCTTCGGGAGCAGGTGGAACAGGTCACCCGCCATGATCTGAAAAATCCCCTCCAGGTAATCCTGACCTCCGCCCAGATCATGAATGCGGGTTTAGTGGAGGGCAAGGAAGATGTCAGAGATCTGTCCACCGAACAGATTGCCGCCTGCGACACCATGCTGAACATGATCAACCGCTCCCTTGATCTTTACAAGCTTGAGAACGGCACCTACCGGTTAAATCGGGAAGAGGCGGATATCCTGCCCATGCTGGACCGGATCATCGCAGGGGGCAGCCGGTATATCACCCCGCTGAACCTGCAGGTGGATATCATCATCAATGGTGCCCCGCGGCAGTCCGGTGACCGGTTTCCCCTGTCATGCGATCCGCTGTTGTTCTATTCCATGATGAGCAACCTGGTCACCAATGCGCTGGAAGCCTCACCCAGGAACGGGACCATTGCTGTTGCTCTTGAATCCGGCAACCGTCCTGTCATTTATATTGAAAACCGGGGTGCGGTGCCCCCCGGCATACGGCACCGCTTCTTTGAAAAATTCGTCACCGAAGGAAAGCGGAACGGTACCGGCCTGGGTACCTATTCCGCCCGTCTTACGGCAGATATCCACGGGGCAGACATCAGGGTACACGCATCAGATGCCGCCGACACCACCCGGATAACCATCCATTGGCCATCGGCCTGATATCTAATCGCAACCGGATT
>JAKSBB010000971.1 GCA_022361315.1 Desulfobacterales bacterium | reverse complement strand
TCTGTTTTCCTGTTTTTAATTCTTGTTTTTTAAAAAGGAGCCAAGAAAAAACGTACAGTCCTACTTCAACCCATGCTCCCGGAGCAGGCTGTAAAGCCGCGACAGAGACAGCCCCGCCTTCTGGGCAGCTCCCTGCATATCCCCCTGAAATGCCTTCACCAGCCGTTCCAGGTACTCTTTATCCCGGGCCTGGCGGAATTCCCGGATGCCGGTCAGCGCGTCATCATTTGACGAATCAATAGAAAGATCAGGGGACGGATCATCTCCGGTCCAGTGACCGGACACCGGCAGCCCTTGGATATCATAGTCCAGACGCCGGCGGGCAACCATGGCCCGCAGCCCCGGAGGCAAATGCTGGACAATCAGGGGGCCGCTTCCCATGGCCACGGCGGCTGCCCCCTGGAGCACATGGGTGAGTTCCCGGATGTTCCCCGGCCAGTCGTGGGCGGCCAGGGCCTGGGTGAATTCACCGGACAGTTCGGGCGGGGTGCCGGAGATGGTTTGCAGGATATGATCCGTAAGCAGGGGCAAATCTTCCGGGCGCTCCCGCAATGGGGGCAGATGAAGGGACAGGGCCCGGAGGCGGAACAACAGGTCCTCCCGGAATTTCCCCTGTGCCACCAACCCCTCCAGATCTTTGTTTGTGGCGGCAATCAGCCGGAAGTTGCTGGGGATTTCCCTGTCCGCCCCCACCGGGCGGAACGACTTCTCCTGGAGCACCCGCAGAAAAATCCGCTGGAGGTCCATGGGCAGTTCCCCCACCTCATCCATGAACAGGGTACCGCCGTCGGCATCCCGGAAAAGTCCGTCCGCATCTTTGTCCGCTCCGGTGAAGGCCCCCCGAATGTGACCGAACAAAACGCTTTCCACCAGATTTTTCGGCAGGGAGGCGCAGTCCACCACCACCAGACGGCCGGCGGCACGTTGGGAATTGGCATGGATCGCCCGGGCAAAAAGCTCCTTCCCGGTACCGGTTTCCCCGGTGATCAGGACATTGAAGTCGTTCCGGGCGGCCTGCCCCATAAGATCAAGGCATCTTTGGAGTGCAGGAGAATGCCCCACGATACCGCAGGGGTCAATGGATTTCAGAGCTCTCAAGGCCAATGTGGCCCGGTGGTGTTCCAGGGCCCGGATAATGGTCAGGCGGATTCTTTCCAGCGGGGAGGTTTTTATCAGATAATCCCAGGCACCGTTGTGCACGGCAAGTTCAGCACCGTCTGCATCCCCCTCTCCCGTGATGATGATCACCTCCGGGGCCGGGGACATCTGACGGATCCAGGGCAGTGCATTCAGGCCGCTGCCGTCCGGCAGCCCCACATCCAGAAGTACCAGGTCGATACGATCCTGATCCGATTCTTTTAGATCCACTTGTTTCCGATCCAGCTCCCCCCGGCCCAATTCCTCCCGGCAGGCGTCCAGACAATCGGCGGTCCTGACAACATGTCCCATCTGCCCCACAAGATCTTCCAGCATGCTGCAGAATACGGGATCATCATCTACGATTAAAATCGTGGCCCGGCCTTGTCCTTGGTCCATTTTACACTCCAGATTTCGGTACCCGTTATTTTTCTTTGCCTGTCCCTGATCTTTGGGCGGATGTCAGGGCGGATTTTAATGCCGGTGCCAGTTCCTCAAGCACCAGAGGTTTGAGGAGAATACTCCGGATGCCGGAATGAAGCAACGCCTCAAAATCCAGGTGACGGCTGTTTCCGGTGCAAAGGATTACGGGCATCTTAGGTTTAAGTGCCATCACCTTTTCCGCCAGTGCCCTGCCGTCCATTTCCGGCATGGTGAAATCCGTAATCACCCCGTCAATATTGTCGGGCCCCTTAGAGATCCGCTCCAGTGCTTGGGCAGGATCGGTAAACAACTCCACGGTATATCCCAGATGGGTCATCATCTCTTTACCTGCCAGCAGCAGAGATTCATTGTCATCCACAAAAACAAGGTGCTCCCTTCCCCCCGGAAGAACGGATTCACCGCCTGACACGGCGAGGGTGTCGGGATCCACCTCAGGCAGGTAAACCGTAAATTCAGAGCCCTGGCCCGGTGTACTGTCCACCAGCACCCTGCCCTCATATTCCCTGACAATACCGTGAACCACAGCCAGCCCCATGCCGGTCCCTTCACCCGCCACCTTGGTGGTATAATAGGGTTCGAATATGCGCTGCTGGATGGCGGGATCAATCCCTGTACCGGTGTCCGATACCCGGATCACCACATGGTTGCCTGCAGTAAGCCCCATCTCCCCGGCCTGTTCACCGGGAAGTGTTATCCTTTCGAGAATGACCTTAAGGGTGCCGCCACCGGGTGCCATTGCCTGGGCGCCGTTGGTGCACAGATTCATCAGAACCTGGTGGATCTGGGTGGGGTCGGCCATCACCTGCCCCTCCATATCTTTAAATCCCCTGTTCTTAACTCCCCTATTCTTAAGATCGTGGGTGATGTTTATATTGGCCGGAAGCGCCGCCTTCAGGAACTTCAGGGTTTCCTTAATAATGGGCGATACCCGGATGGCCTGAGGGGTGTCTTCGCTGCGGCGGCTGAAGGTCAGGATCTGGCGCACCAGTTCCTTGGCCAGATTGGCCGCTTTGAACACCTGATCCAGACGTTCCCGGGCCTTTGCCTCCTTTGCATCCAGAAGCGCCATCTGGGTAAACCCCAGGATGGATCCCAGGATATTATTGAAATCGTGGGCGATCCCCCCGGCCAGGACACCGATGGACTCCATCTTCTGCGCCTGCCGCAACTGGAGTTCAAGACGATGCTGGCGGGTAATGTCTTCCACCACATCAATGGAGTAGAGATATTTCCCCGCCCGGGACCAGATGAGGGTCGTGGTCATCCGCACCCAGATCGCCTTTCCGGATTTATGGCGGAGACGTTTCTCCCAGGTGCCTGTATTCTGACCGCTCCTATGCATTTCCGCCACCCGGGTATCGGTTTCCTCCCGGTCCTCGGGGAAGCAATAGTCCCAATAACTCATCCCTTTTAAGCTTTTCCGGTCATATCCAAGAATCTGGGCCGCCTTATCATTGGCGTGCTGAATCCGGTAATCCGGACCGCATTGCATGATGCCCACCCCGGCCTGGTGAAAAATGGCCTGGAGACGCTCTTCACTTTCCGCCAGCGCCCGCATGGCATCCCGCCGCCGTGAAATATCCCGGGACATGATCAGGATGGCTGGCATCCCGAGATATTCAAAACTCCTGGCCCCCATTTCCACGGAAAGCTTCCGGCCGTCCCGGGTGCGATATGCCACCTCTGAAGACACCTCCTCCTTTTCCCGAAGGCGGTCCAGAATACCGGGAAGATCCTTCACACTTGCGGGGTCCAGGATATCACCCAGGGATAAACGGGTCAGGCCATCCGGCGGATAGCTGAGAGAGCTGCACTGGGCAGGGTTGGCCACCAGTATCCTGCCGTTCAGATCCGTCACCATGATACCGTCAATGGCGGAATTGAACAGGGTCTGATAGCGTTTTTCAAGGCGCATGCGGCTGAAATGCGTCACCCGGATACGATGAAGTGCGTAAAGGGACACCCCCAATAATCCGGAAACAAGCAGAGAAAGAACCACCATGGTTAAAAGCCGCCTCAGATCCGAGGGACCGAGACGATGGTAGGCGCCGCCGTCAACCGGCCAGACCGACACCTGCCAGTCCAGCCCCACCAGGCTCAACTGCGTCTCTCCCTTCAATTCATCATTGGCAGGACTGAAGTCATCTTCATGTGTTTCAAACACCACCTGGTCAGCGGCAGAGATACGGATACGGAACTGATCCCGGTTCAAGGGGGTCAACGCTTCGTCCAGCAGGTCCTTCAACCGCAAGACCCCTGCCATGGTACCGGCATCCTCCCCGCGAATCATCACCGGGAACCATAGGACCAGGGCCCCCTTCGACGTTACCCTGGCCGTGGGCGGGGCATCCAGGGGGGCGATGGATTTTCTCAGTGTTTTAAAAAGGTCCTCTCTGGGGGGGCGGGACCGGATATCCAGACCAATGAGTGGCTTAACGCTGGTGGGTGGGGTGACCATCATAATGTTATCTGCATCCAGATATAGAATGAGGTCGAAGATAGGATCCGATGCCATGAGGCCGTTTGCCCATTTCAGGAAGGTGGTCCGCTGGTTTACCTTGGGTGCCTCCCGCCAGAGGTTGGACAGCAGTGCCAGTCCGCGGCTGCTCTTCTGGACCAGCAGATCCATCCGCAGGGCCAACTCCTCGGCAACGGCAGCGGACTGCCCGCGGGTGAGGGTGAGACTCAGTTCCCTGGCGGCCCGGTAGGACTGAAAATTACCGGTCACCAGGAAAACCAGCAACAGCATGGGCAGCAGCATCGCCACCCACCGCATCAGGGCATCCCGCCCCGTTCCGGTATATTGTTCTTTTAATTCGGATAGTTTCATAGGTATCATCCGCCGCACCGGCTTTGGTGGAACGGATGCAAACTAATAGAAAAGAACAATGGTTTTGTAAAGAAAAATCCCCTGCCCCGGTCTAAATTACGTCTGGGGCAGGGGATTTTTCCCGTATTGTAGCGGCAAACGCCTCTGTCTGAAATGGCTATCTGGCTTTGGTCTACTTGAACACTTGACTCACAGCGCCGTCCACAAGACCATCATCCGCCAGATGGGGTACGGTGATCTGATCCCCGTTGGGATTCTCCCGGTTGTAGGCCACGGCCACTTCCCTGGCATTGGGATTGCCGGCCCAGTTGCGTCGGGCCACCCCGCCCATAACATCCCAGAGCATGGCGGACCGGATGATGTTGTCCACCTGCTCGCTGCCGTCCAGCACCAGACCGAAACCACCGTTGATGGCCTTACCGATACCGGTGCCGCCGCCGTTGTGCAGGGCCACCATGGTCATCCCCCGGGCGGCATTACCGGCGAAGCAGTGGGTGGCCATATCGGCACAGACATTGGAACCGTCATAGATATTGGCGGTTTCCCTGAAGGGGGAGTCCGTACCGCCGGGGTCGTGGTGATCCCTGCCCAGCATGATGGGGCCGCTGACCTCACCGTTGCGGACCATTTCGTTGAACCGCAGGGCGATGGCCACCCTGCCGCCGGCATCCTGGTAGAGAATGCGGGCCTGGCTGCCCACCACCAGCTTATTCTTCTTGGCATCCCTGATCCAGACGTAGTTATCCCGGTCCTCCGGCCTGCGGTCCGGATCGATGCAGGCCATGGCCGCCGCATCTGTTTTATCCAGATCTGCAGGGCTGCCGCTCAGGCACACCCACCGGAAGGGCCCGTACCCATAATCAAAAATCGGGCCCATGATATCTTCAAAGTAAGAGGGATAAACAAATCCGTCCTTGGCATCTACGCCGTTTTTGGCCGCTTCCCGGACACCGGCATCAAAGACGGCTTTTAAGAATGCATTGCCATAGTCAAAAAAGTAAGTGCCCTTCTCAGACATCTTTTCGATCAGGACATAGTGCTTTTTCAGGCTCTCATCCACCAGCCGGCGGAATTCGTCCCTGTTTTCTGCCAGCAGCCGGGTCCGCTCTTCAAAACTGATGCCGGACGGGCAGTATCCGCCGTCATAGACCACGTGGCAGGAGGTCTGGTCGGAGAGCAGATCCACCTTGAGATCTTTGTCCGCCAGGAATTCAATGAGATCCACCACGTTGCCGTGGTAGGCAATGGAGGTGTTTTCCTTTGCCTCGACCGCGGCCTTGGCCGTTGTATAAACGGTATCCAGATCATCGGAGACCACATCCACCCATCCCTGGGAGTGACGGGTTTCCACCCGGGACAGATCCACTTCCGCCGTAATGGAAACCGCACCGGCGATCTTGGCCGCCTTGGGCTGGGCCCCGCTCATGCCACCCAGACCGGAGGAGACAAAAAGCAGGCCGGCCAGATCGCCGTCTCCGGGTACGCCGCACATCTTACGGCCGGCGTTCAGCAGGGTGTTATACGTGCCGTGGACAATCCCCTGGGGACCGATGTACATCCAGCCCCCCGCCGTCATCTGGCCGTAGGAAGAGACCCCCATCTGCACCGCCACCTCCCAGTCATCCGGGTTGTCATAGAGGCCCACCATCAAACCGTTTGTGATGATCACCCTGGGATTTTCAGGAGAGGATTTAAAGAGCCCCAGAGGATGTCCGGACTGCATTACCAGGGTCTGGTCTTCGGTCATGTTTTCCAGGTAACGTTTGATGAGGTGGTATTGCATCCAGTTCTGACAGACCGCACCGGTT
>JAKSBB010001060.1 GCA_022361315.1 Desulfobacterales bacterium | reverse complement strand
TTTCTCTGACCTCAGACAGGCATCAGTCCAATCGTGTCCCCATCCGAATTCCGTTTGTATGCCGTACCATTCAGAATAAACAAGTAAGCCCCATACCGATTTCCGGAGAAACCCTGGCCATGGACGACAAAACCATCTATGCCCGTACCGCAACAGCCGTGCCCCCATACACCGACGTGAAACTCGAATTGGATTTCTGCATAGATTCCCATTGCTTTGGGGACATATACGCCAAAGCCCTGGAGGAGGACTTGAATTCGGGACACACTGGCCAGACAAGGTTTTCCATCACTGCCATGGGGGAACGGGACAAGGCATTGCTGGGCACCTGGATCAATCAGGCATCCGATTAGCCCGCTTTAACCGCCAATCCACCTTTTGGCTTGACAACCCTGCTTTTTGGCTTGACAACCCGGGTGATTTATATTTGGATGGCGGGTAATAACGATATCCAAAACATTCGACAGACAATAGGGTTCACTATGAAACAATTGATGCTTTCCCCTGCTAAAGGTCTAAGTATACTTATTATTATGTGCTGCTTCGGTCTGGCCGGTATCCCTGAGCTTGCGGCCGGAGAATCCCCCCCTAGGATCACCAACGACGTCGGCATGACGTTTATAAAAGTATCCCCCGGCAGCTTTGTCATGGGAAGCCCGGTGACAGAACGGCTACGGGATAAGGATGAGCACCAGCATGCCGTCACCATACAGGCAGCGTTCTATTTGCAGGAAACAGAGGTCACATTGAAACAATGGCGGGCCGTCATGGGAAAACGCTGGCTGAGCAGACGAAAGGGTTCAGACCATACCCCGGTGACCAAAGTGTCCTGGTATGATTGCGAAAAGTATATCAAAAAACTGAATAAAAAAAGCAAGTACACCTACCGCCTCCCCACGGAAGAGGAATGGGAATACGCCTGCAGGGCAGGTTCCACAACGGCATACAGCTGGGGCAACGGTATCGACTGCAGCAAGGCCATGTTCGGCAACAACACGAAAAAAGACGAAGAGTGTATTCTGTTCTATTCGTCCATGAAAATCCCGGCCAATGGTCCGGCCCCGGTGAAAAAATTTAATCCCAATCCCTGGGGCTTCTACGATATGCACGGCAACGTGTGGGAATGGTGCGCCGACGTATACGGGGGATACTTTACCGATCAGGAATCCGCCGACTATTCAACCATGGATTCAGAATCCAGGGTACGGCGGGGGGGAAGCTGGTACAAGCATGCCCATTATCTGCGCAGCGCCAACCGCACCTATGGACATCCCAGCGCCAAATTTCAAACCACAGGATTCAGACTGGTTCTCGAGGCAAGTGAATGAAAACAAAACTGCTTGATCTTCTCAAAGTCTACGAGGAAGAAATAAGCCTTCTCCTCTGGACAACGGCGCTCCTGTTCATCGTCCGATCCTCCGGCATCATTCTTAACAACTATGCGGAGACTGCATTTCTAAAACGCTACGGGGTGGAATTCATGCCCGTGGTGAACATGCTCAATGCAGTGGTTACCTTTTTCGTTACAGGGTTTCTGACCGGTCTTCTCAACCAGATATCCGGTGCAAAACTGCTGGCCCGGGTGTTCCTGGCATCAGGTATCATTGTCACCGTCATCCGGCTCATGATCCCTATGGGATATGACATTCTTTATCCCGTGTTGTTCATGTTGAAAAGTCAGTTTGAACTGCTCCAGGCACTGCTCTTCTGGAATATGTGTAACGATCTTTTCAATACCCGGCAGTCAAAACGACTCTTTCCCCTGCTCACCGCAGGCGGTGTCATCGGCCTGATTTTAGGCTCTGTGGGTACCCCCTATTTTGCAAAATGGTTCAACCTGGACAACCTGCTATACCTCTATCTGATGACCACGGTCTCGGGGATGTTTATCGTCCAGGCCATGGGACGCAGCTACGGCACCCTGATCTACCAGGAAAAATCCGGAGAAGGAAAAGCAAAGAAGAAAAAATCCATGGTCAGCGAGATGAAAGAGGTATATCCCCTGCTCAAGAATTCGCTTCTCGTGAAAATCGTACTGGTGCTGACCTTTATGCCCAACGTGGTCATCCCCATCATGAACTATCAGTTCAACTATGCCATTGACGATCAGTTTGCCTCGGAAGCAGCCATGATTGAATTCTTCGGCTATTTCCGCGGTGCCCTATATACCGTAAGCCTGTTCATCCTCCTCTTCGTGGGCCGGATCTACGGGCGGTGGGGACTTCCCGTGGCACTGATGTTCCATCCCTTTAACTACATGATCGCCTTTTTCGCCTTCCTGTTCAGGTTTGACATGTTTTCGGCCATGTATGCCAGGATGTCCACCAATATCATCCGGACAACCATCAACGTGCCAGCCAATGGCATCCTCATCGGTTTGTTTCCCGAATCTTACCGGAATATGATCCGGCCGTTTCTCCGGGGCACCGTGGTCCGCCTGGCTCTTTTTGTGGGGTCTACCCTGATCCTGGTATCGGATTCTTTATTCCACCCCAGATACCTGACCCTGGTGGCCCTGCCCTTTGTATTGGCCTGGCTTGCCGCGCCCATTATCCTTAAAGCGAAATACGCCACCATCTTAAAGGATCTGATATCCAATAACCTGCTGGATATCAAAAGCTTCAGCACCAAGGAACTTGCCCATATATTCAAGCAGGACAAAAAGGTGCTTTCCGACCTTGAAGCCTCTTTTCTTAAAGCC
>JAKSBB010000244.1 GCA_022361315.1 Desulfobacterales bacterium | reverse complement strand
CAACGGTTCGATGGAACGGATGTCGACGTTGGGGTTGATCTGCATGTCGATACGGAAACGTCGCATCGATTCATCGGTCAGACGGGCCTCCTCGGAGAAGACGAGGTCGACTTCCTGCAAGAGGTTGCAGCGTGCCAGCGAGGCCATGTACTGGGCGACCTGGATATCGGTCGGCGCCAGTCCGATCAGGCTGAGCGTGACGCGCACGCGGGGCACCTCGATCTTCTTGGGCATGTTCTTCTTGTTGTCCTTGTCGTCCTTCTTGGCGGCGTTCTTCTTGGCCGCGGCCAGGGCGGTGCCCTTTTGGCTGGACGCCAAGGGATTCTCGGGCGCGATCTTGGTGCTCTTCATCTCCAGCTCCTCGAACGTCATGGTCGAGGGCATGCGGTTGATGAGCTCGGCGAGCAGGTTGCTGCGCGGCACGGGCTCGATGAGCGTCGCGGTGAGCACCGCCTTGCGCTCCATTTCTTTCTTCTGTGACTGCAGCTCATCGAGCAAGCCGATGCGTTTGGCGGCCTCGGCGTACTCGTCGTTGATCTGCTGCTGCTTATTGAGCACCGAGGAGCGTTGACCGGCCGTCACCATGTACGCCCCGATCACCGCGAACAGCACGATGCCGAACAGGGATAAACAGATCACGTTCGTTCGCATCTCGATCCGACGCGACACGTAATCTTCCGGCAGGAAGCTGACCTTATCTTCTGGCATGATGGCCCCGCTCCTTACAAGTTGGTCGGCAGGCGACACAGGCCCAGCGACACGGCAAACGAGGGTTGAGGTTCGCGAAGGTCTACATTGACCATCGGCGCGTCGACGGCGTCGCGCCCGGCCCGGGCGAGGGGGTCGCCCAGCTGCGCCGGCAGCTTCAGCGCCCGCGCGATCCGTTGGCACATCGCGATCTGTCGCGACTCGCCGCCGATGAATACGAGTGAGTTGATCCGGCGCTGCGGGAACAGCGAGCCGTGATATCCGATGCAGAGTTGCAGCTCGTCGATGAGGCAGTCGAGCATCTCGCCGCCGGATGGGATCGTCTCGCCGATCGGCTGCAGCGCGTGCTCGGTGGCGACGGCGGCCTGAGTCGCTTCCGACTCGGTCTCCTCGGGCGCGGCGTTCTGGATCACCGCGCCGGTCACCGCGTGGTTGCGCTGGGCGCGATCCAGTTCGGGCGGGGCCCCTTCGCCCAGCGGTTCGCCGGCCTGATCGCGGCGGCGTTGGCGGGCCTCGGCAAAGTCGATGCCGAGTTCTTCAGCGAACTGGCGATCGAAGTGCTCACCGGCGACCTGGATCATCTTCGCAAAGACCATCTGGTTGCCGTGGGCGATGATGGCCTTGGTCGTCTGCAGGCCGAGGTCGATGAAGAGCGTGGTCTTTTCTTTGTCGCGCTCACGGCGGAACAGGTGGCTGAACGCTTCGAGGATGGCTACGGGTTCGCAGTGGATGCCCACGACGCCCAGGCCCGCTCGCTTGAGGATCTCCACGTGATGCATCACGACGCTGCGGCGCACCGCCATCGCGATGACTTCCTGCTTGGCCGATCCGTTGGCCATCACCTCGGCGACGTCCACGCGGCGGGTGACCATCTGCGTGGGATCGACGGGAACGCGGCCGCGCAGCTGCTCTTCCATCTCGGCATCGAGGAACGCGTTGTCGCCGCGGTTCAGGCGCAGGTGCAGCACGTGCGTGAGCGGCGCCGGCATGGACGCCGCGACTCGCCTGCCCTTGAAATCGCCTTCTCGTAACAACTGCACGATGATGTCTTCCAAAAACTGTT
>JAKSBB010000349.1 GCA_022361315.1 Desulfobacterales bacterium | reverse complement strand
GTTCAACCTGAGATCCACCCGGTATACCTTTGACAGCATTATCGGCGGTAGCCGGGAAATCGGGTATCTCAAGGAACAGGCCTGGCAGGCCGCCCTGAATGATTCCACGGTCCTGGTTACCGGAGAATCCGGCACGGGCAAGGAATTATTCGCCCAGTCCATCCACCACGGCAGCCGGCGTCGCCTCCATCCCTTCATCCGGATCAATTGCGCCGCCATTCCAAAGGATCTTCTGGAATCCGAGTTGTTCGGCTACGAAGCCGGCGCTTTCACCGGGGCCAAAGCCAAGGGCAAGGCGGGCAAGTTTGAACTGGCCGACCGGGGCACCATTTTTCTGGATGAAATCGGTGACCTTCCCCTGGACATGCAGCCCAAGCTCCTGAGAGTTCTGGAAGAAAAGGAATTTGAAAAAATCGGCGGCACCCGCATCATCCGTCCGGACTTCCGGGTGATCTGCGCCACCAACCAGGATCTGGAAGCCCTGATGGAACAGGGCCGTTTCCGAAAAGACCTCTTTTACCGCCTGAACGTCATCCCCATTGAGATTCCCCCGTTGCGTGAGCGCCGGGAGGATATACTTCCCATTGCCCTACACCTCATGGAAAAAATGACCCGGGAGGCCAGTCTTCCGGAAAAACGTATCGAGAAGGAGGCGGAGAAAGAACTGACCCACCATGACTGGCCCGGCAACGTCAGGGAACTGTCAAACGTTCTGGAACGGGCCATGTACGCCTCGGATTCCCCCATGATTTACAAAGGCGATCTTCCCTTTTCCATGGCCTTTTCAGGCAAGCGGAAGAAGCCCAAGGACAGGTCTAATCTCAAATCCGCCAAAAATCAGGCCCAGATCAAGGCCATCTACCAGGCCCTGGCCCGCACCGGCTATAACAAGGCCAAGGCTGCCCGGCTGCTGGGGATTCACCGGACACTGCTTTACCGGAAGATGAAGGAGTTCGGGATCAGCTTGACACCGGAATAATAGTAGATTCAAACCGTTTGAATATTTAATTCGGTCCGGACTTGAACAGGGATAAATCCGTTATATTATGGGAGTCGTAAATACCATAACAGCCGGGAGTCCCATGAACCCCTTTACCCATCCCATCCTCAGAACCACGGTGCTGACGGTTTGCGTCAGCATTATGCCCCAGCTTTTTTTCAAGAACGGATTTTTGCTGGCCTACTTCCTTGAACTTGGCTTGAACAGCGCTGATGTGCTGATCCTTCTGTCCCTGCCTTCCCTGATCATGCTGATTCTCCTGGTTCCCTTTGCCTATTATGCGGATCTTTACGGTAAAAAAAGAATCGGGCAAATGGGGATATTTTTGACCATCACAGGGTTCGGCCTGATAACGGCAGCAGGACTGTTTGATACCCAGGTGGCTGCCCGGTATATCACTTCCGGCATCCTGCTGTTCAGCATCGGTCTATCCGCCCTGTTTTCCGGATGGTTTGCCCTGCTGACGCCCCTGATTCCAAAAGAGATCCGGGGCAGATTTTTCGGCACCATGCGGGTATCCTGGCAGATCTTTGCCATATGCTGCTCCTTTATCCTGACCTATATTCTGGAGAAGAGTTCGGATATCACCACCTATCAGGCGATCCTGATCTTTTTTACCAGCCTTTTGGTCCTCCAGTTTCGCCTCTACACGAGTATCCCGGAGAAACATAAGAAACCCGCTTCCAGGCAGCCCCTGTTATCCATCATCGGCAGCATCTCCGATCTGCCTGGATACATGCCCTTCTGCGCCTATTGTTTTCTGCTGATGCTGGCCACCGGGGCCTGGCCCGCCACCCTGGGACTGCTGGAGAAAAACGTCCTGGCCTTTTCCGACGACGCCATCGTTCACATGGGGACCATGCTCTTTGCGGGCGCCATGCTCGGCTTCTTCCTGGGCGGCCGCTCCGTGGACCGATACGGAACCAAGAACGTCTTTCTCATGGTCCACTTCCTTTATTTTGTCCTGCTTTCCCTGGTCCTTTTCAGAGACGCCGTCCCGGCCTCCCATCTCGTCTACTACAGCATCATCACCTTTGGCCTGGGCGCCGTCCAGGCCGGCTCCACCATCGCCATCACCTCGGAAATGATTTCCCTGGCCCCGCCGGAAAACACCTCGGTGGTCACCTCCCTGTGCATGTCCCTCCAATGGGGCGGCGCCGCCCTCTCGGGCCTGCTCTCCGGCAAACTCATCCAATACGGCATCCTGGCCGAAACCTGGCAACTCAACGGCCTGACCATGAGCCGCTACGACAGCCTCATCCTCTTCTACGCCGTCCTGGTCTTAGTCTTTACCACGGCATTGGGCCTGATCCCCTCCGTCGTAAAACGCCGCCGGGGTTTCCGGGATGGGGATTCCGCGAAAACGGTCTGACAGTCCCCCTTTACATTCCACCAAACCTGTCTCCCTGCCCAAAAGACACTCTTTCCTCAAATAGAAACCAAATTTCCTAAAAATTAGAAATTCACTCTTGCAAAAAACGTATTGAACGCGTTTAATCGCAGCATTTGCTCTTTTCAAATCTTTGAAGAAAGGATTTTCACAGGGCATTAAATTGACCATTACAATTCCAACGGAATTAAGTAAGGTGTCCCCGGAATTCCCCGGGAATTCCCATCTTATACGTTGGTTGTTGATCCTGTTGGGTTTCGCGTCGCTCTACCCAACATACCGACTATCCACGAATTG
>JAKSBB010000206.1 GCA_022361315.1 Desulfobacterales bacterium | reverse complement strand
CTCTGGGCTGCGGTACGGTGGGTGGTTCTTCCACCTCGGACAATGTCGGCCCACAGCATCTGTTCAACGTGAGGTACGTGGCCTATGACAACGGGGTACTGCCACAGAAGGCGGTTCCGGCTGCGGCACCTGCTGTTGCCGCTGATAGCGATATGTCCGCCGAAGTGGAACGGATTACCCGGATGGTGCTGAGCCAGCTGGAAAAGATGTAGAGAGAAATAGAAACCAAATAATTTAGTTTGATCGTTAGAATATACCCTTGTTTCTGTAGATAAATGCTCAATTTTGTCCAAGTTCGAGGCGCAGGAAAATTTTAACCGGAGGCATACATTAAGTATGTCGAGGATTAAAATTTGCCTGCAACGAAGAAATTGGTCAAAAGGGAGCGTTTAGGTGCGGGAACAAAACCAACTCAAAGGAGAGAAAAAAATGAGTTCTTTAAGCGCACTTGGAATGATCGAGACCAGAGGATTTGTAGGGGCTGTTGAAGCCGCAGACGCCATGGTGAAAGCCGCAAACGTAAAACTCGTGGGGAAAACCGAAGTTGGGGCCGGACTGGTCACCGTCATTGTTCGTGGTGATGTGGGTGCTGTCAAGGCTGCCACTGACGCCGGTGCCGCCGCTGCAGAGCGTGTTGGCGAACTGGTATCCATCCATGTGATTCCCCGTCCCCATGGCGATGTTGAACTGATTCTGCCCCAGGGCCAGGAATAAGACGTAAATGAAGGTTGTCACCGAGGCATTCCTTCGTTCGCTGTTCCGCAAAGGACCACTGGAACGGTTTACCCTGGCAGAGGGGCAATTGCTGACCCCGTCTGCCAGGGCCTTCCTGGCGGAGCACCGGGTGGAGATCGTCCGGTTTGGAAAAGATGGGGCTGGAAAAGACGAGGCGAACACGTCCCGGCGGTCTGCAGCAAAACCCGCTGTGACTGACGGCGTCCCCGTGGTAGACGCACCGACTGCCCAGGCAGGGCCCCGGTACGTCTCCGCCCTGGACGGCGGGGGCTATGAAGCCAAGCCTGAATTCATGACCCATCTCAAAGGGAACCGGCTGATTGCCAAGGACCATGACCGGATCATCTTCCGGGGCAAGCTGGATTCCTTCCAGTCCGCCATTCTTATGGTGCAGGCCGGTGCTCTGGAAAAGGGAATGGTGAAGATGGTGGAAGAGCTGGAAGAGATCCTGGACTGGGTCCGGGAAATCATGAAGGCCGATGTTCTGGAAGCGCCCCTGGAAAAGCTGTCCGTACTGGGACTGACCCCGGATGAGATGCGGGCCCATTCCCATAACCCGAAGAAAGCCTACGGGGTGCCGCACATCACCCCGTCCGCGGACATGGGCGTCCAGCTTCTGGGCCTCAACTTCCTGCGGAGTCTTTCCCGGGAGATGGAAACCGCCGGGGTTCGGGCCTTTCACCGGGAGTTTGAGATGCTGCGGCCGGATATCCTCACCGCCTTGAACCGGATGAGTTCCGCCCTGTACATCATGATGGCCCGGGAGCGGGCCGGGTTGTACGCCGCCAAAAGGTAATACAATTCCTGCGAAGGAAAACAGATAAATGCAAATGAATGTAGAAGAAATTGTCAGCCGTGTGATGGAACGGTTGCTTGCGGAAACGGGAAACGCTGCATCGGAATTCGACGGCAGCATCCCTGTAGAAATGTCCGCCCGGCACGTCCATCTCTCCCGGGAACATGCCCTGGCACTCTTTGGCACGGAGCTGACCCCGGTGCGGGAGCTGTCCCAGCCCGGGCAGTACCTCTGCAAGGAGCGGGTCCGGCTCATCGGTCCCAAAGGGGTGATGGACAACGTGGCTGTTCTGGGGCCGGCCCGGGATGACTCTCAGGTGGAGATCTCCCTCACCGATGCCAGGGGCTTAGGCATTGAGGTGCCCATCCGTCAGTCCGGTGATGTTCAGGGGACCCCGGGCATTGTCCTGTCCTCCGGGCAGAAGATCATCGGGCTTGAGGAGGGGGTGATCGTTGCGGGACGCCATATCCACATGTCTCCGGAAGATGCAGTACGCCTGAACGTCAAGGACCGGGATCTGGTCTGCGTGAACATGGAGGGCAAACGCCCCGCCGTGTTCAGGGATGTACTGGTCCGGGTGCACCCCGAGTTCCGGCTGGCCCTGCACATCGATGCGGACGAGGCCAACGGCTGTGGCTGTGACAGCAGCACCCGCTGCAGGATTGTCACAGGGGATTCGGAGGGCTTATGCCGTCTGGAAAATTAAATGAGGCGCCGTCTGCCCAATTAATCGAAGAAATTGTCCGGAAGGTGCTGGCGGAGTCCGGCCTGGCCGGCGGCGCAATGGCTGCCGTTCAGAACGCAGGCCCGAAGGTGCTGATCCTGAGCCGACCGGAATCCACGGATGCTGGAAAGTTAAGGCGTCATCTGCCCAAGGACAGTTCACCCGTATTCCTCGATGCCTCGGGCTGCACCACGGCAGAGGAGATCATAGACGCCGGTTTCGCATCGGTCATTCTGCCCTTCCTTTCCCTGAAAGAAACCGCAGACCTGGCCCTGGGCCGCGCCGCCGGGAAAATTCCCGGCCTGGTCCTTTCCCTGTTGATGCACGGACAGGAAATCTTCGTACTTGATTTTGACCATGACCGGTTTGGCGAGACAGCAACGCCGGCCATGTTCGACCTGTATAAAAATTATGAAAAGACCCTGGAGAGCTACGGCCTCCGGCGTCTTACCCCCTGCACCAAAGCGTCCCGGACCGTCCGGGACCGCCTGGTGACGGAGACGCACATGGCGGAACTGCTGGCCGCAGGGGTCAGGGAAATTACTATCTGCCCCGGATGCCTGGTGACTGCCCTGGCCGCTGATATGGCCAGGGAAAACGGTATCCGGATTGTCACCGGCAGCGCTGCCGGAGAAAGGAAGGCAAAATGATCGTTGGAAGAGTGGTGGGAAATGTCTGGGCCACCCGGAAGGAAGAGGCCCTGAACGGGCTGAAGTTCATGGTGGTGGTGCCGGAAGATCCCGTGCGCCCGGAAAAACGGGACAGCCTGGTGGCGGTTGATCAGGTGGGAGCCGGTATCGGCGAACTGGTGCTGGTGGCCCAGGGCAGTTCCGCCCGGAAGACCGTTCAGCATGCCGATGCGCCGGTGGATGCCGCCATTGTCGGTATCATTGATGAAATGGAAGTCCGGGCACAGGAGTAAACCGCAGTATGGAGACGCTGGGACTTGTGGAAACCCGGAATATCGTCCAGGGCGTGAGGGTCATGGACCGGATGCTCAAAGCTGCGCCTGTGGAATTGCTGCGGGGGGCCAGCATCTGTTCGGGCCGTTACATGATCCAGGTGGCCGGGTGCCAGGCGGATGTGGAAGAAGCCCTGACCCATGCAAAAGGGGCCGGGGCAAAGGGCACAGACCCCGCGCCTGTGGATGTCCGCATCCTGCCCCGGGTGAGTCCCGAGGTCAT
>JAKSBB010000255.1 GCA_022361315.1 Desulfobacterales bacterium | reverse complement strand
GATGGTGATACCCTTGTGGGCAATAATTTCTGCTGCGACTATGGTCGCGTTTACGGCGGTCAGGCGGTCACCGCTGATGAGCCTGGCGGTGCAAATGTCTTTTGACACCGTCATCTGCCCACGGGAGAATAGCTCTGTCCGGTGGCCAACGTTCTCCTTCTCTGACGAAGGATTCCTGCCGATGGCACCCCTTACCTCAAGGGTACCGCTGCATAGCGCCTGTCCTTCAATGTTACCGTGCACCACCAGATTATTGCACCTGAGAACCCCTTCCTGCCCGATATCAGCTTTCAGATCCACGTCAACGGAGGCATACCTGTCTCCGGTATCCTCACGGATGGTTGTGGTGATGCGCTTGGTCTGTTCCCGGGGGATTTCCGGGGGGATGAGCAGGGTCCCGCCGTCATCGGACAATTCAGGGGGGCCTTGCCTGGCGGCAAAAAACTCATTGCCTTTCCGGATGATACCGGTACCGGCATTTATGGTGGTACGCTTCGGTTTGGGTGCAGGAATGGGGCGACCGGTAACATCTTTGCCCGGTTTGCCGGGGATACCCGGAACGATTCGGGCAATGAGGCTGCCTTTGGGGAATATCTGTGGGGGAGAAGTCTCTTGTTCGGTTTCTGTGACAGGGCGGTCAAAGTAAAAGGCAATGCGCTGGTCAATACCCGGCTGTGGGGGATATCCCCGGGCAACGATAAGACTATCTTTTACCTTGCTTTCCCGGATAAATGCGGCCAGGGTGACGTCTTCAACAATGCCTGCAGTGATGCCAGCGCGTTTCAGCCATATAAGGAGATGGTATACAGGCATATCCCTGTCGGCCTCCTCCCGCCGTTTGATGACGGCTTCCGTACCGTCCGGGGAAATAATGAGTACGAAAATTTTAGAGAGCTGTTTAGAAATGCTCAGTTCGGTTTTAGGCGTATAGAGGGCCTTCTCAAGATCCAGGCGCCGTTTTTCAAACTGACGTTGTTCCTCTAATAATTGCAGGATGTCTGATTCCGGGAGGGTTTCGGTCTCCTTTAAAATATCGCTTATGAATGGGAAGGAGCTGCCTGCCTGCCAATGCGAGCGTTGTTTTTCAAGGGCCGTATTCACCTCATCCAGGGTGGCCAGCCCCTGCTTAATGACGAAAGCACCGAACCGTCTGTTGACCGCCTCCTTCTCTTTCGCGGTTCGGCCCAACGCATTGAGTGCCTCTGCCAGACCATTTGATTTAATACGGTTCTGAGTCAGCAAAACAGCGGTGCTGTCCGCAGTTGACATGCCATGAGTTTCGTCCAGAATTTCCACAAGGGGCATAATGATTTGATAGTTTTCAAAACTGGATTTCTGTCTTTCAAGCGCGGCAGAGAGTGTGGATTCCCCTACCATGCCGTTGGCTGCGGCAAGCCGTGCAAAGGCCTCATCCTCAAGCCGGATGTCCAGGTATTGATGACAGATATTCAGGTATTTAAGATCGGTTGCCGAGCCCAGGCTTTCCTGTTTGAAAATATCAACGAGGGTTATTTCCGGGGTGTCTTTTACGGCTTTTGCAAGTGAATCCAGGGCCTTTTCCCGTACCTCATCGTCAACGGACATATGATCGGATGCCATATCAAGGATGAGTTTCGCCCTGCCTTCGGCGGTTAACCCTGAACTTGCCATGTCTCCTCCTGCAGCGGCCGGTACCGGCGCTTCATCGGCGGTTAAGACAATTCGGTTTGATTGGTTACGAACTGGTGATAGAAACAGTGTTACATGAAGTATGGGGAAAGTGCAAGGCGCTGAAGGGGGGAAAACACCGGCGGCCGTGCTGGCACGGTCGCCGGTGGGGTGGCGTTTACAGTATCTGTTTCAGGAAGAGTTTTGTCCGGTCGCTCTGGGGATTGGTGTAGAATTGTTCCGGTGTGCCTTCCTCGATGATTTTTCCCTCGTCCATGAAGATGACCCGGTCGGCCACTTCACGGGCAAAGCCCATCTCATGGGTGACGCAAACCATGGTCATGCCTTCTTTGGCCAGGGTTTTCATGACGTCAAGCACCTCGCCGATCATCTCCGGGTCAAGGGCGGAGGTGGGTTCGTCAAAGAGCATGATCTTGGGGTCCATGGCCAGTGCCCTGGCGATGGCAACCCGCTGCTGCTGGCCGCCGGAAAGGTTGGCCGGCCAGGCGTGGGCCTTGTTGGCAATACCGACTTTTTCCAGCAGGGCCATGGCTTTTTCTTCCCGTTCCCTTTTGTTCCGTCCCCGGACCAGTTTCTGGGCCAGGCAGACGTTGCCCAGGATGGTCTGGTGGGGAAAGAGGTTGAAGGACTGGAACACCATGCCCATTTCCATTCTGAGCTTGTTGATATCTGTTTTGGGATCGAACAGGTCTACCCCGTCCACGAATATCTGACCCTGGTCTGCGGTTTCCAGACGGTTGAGGCAGCGCAGGAAGGTGGACTTGCCGGAGCCGGAAGGTCCGATGACCACCACAACTTCTCCCGCATTGATGGTATTGGTGACATCCACCAGGGCTTTGACCTCGTGGGGGACGTAAAATGTTTTGTATATATTTTTTACTTCAATCATTTTTGGGCCGTCCTCCTTTCCAGATACTGGACAAACATGGAAAGCGTGAAGGTCATGCTCAAATAGAGCAGGGCACAGACAAACCAGAGTTCGAAGGTCTGGAGACTGGTGGTGATGCCCTCGCGTGTGGCCTTGGTCAGCTCGGTGACCGAGATCATACCCAGCAGGGACGAGTCCTTGATCAGGTTGATGAACTGGCCTGCCAGGGGGGGCAGGATGGTTTTCAGGGCCTGGGGCAGGATGATATGGAACATGCACTGGAAGTAGGTCATGCCCTGGGAGCGGGCGGCTTCCACCTGACCGGGGTGAATGGCCTCAATACCGGCACGGACGATCTCAACCACATAGGCACCGGTGAATACGGACAATGCCATGATGCCGTACCATTCGGGGTGAATCTTGGGCATACCGTTCATGGCCAGTATACCGTTGATGGTGGTGCCCAGAACAAAGTAGAAGATCATAATCTGGACCAGCAGGGGCGATCCGCGGATGATCTCCACGTAGGTGATGGCCGACCATTTGAGCACCGGGGTATCCGATACCCTGGCCACACCGCCGATGATACCCAGTAAAATACCGAGGATGGTGGATATAAATGAAATTTTAAGGGTCAGCCATAACCCTTTCAACAGGATACCAGGTTTCCATCCCCCGACGTATTCGGCGATGACGTCTCCCGGTGAGAGCAAATCCCCTTCGTCCCAGTCGAATGATCCCTTGGGAACCGAATAGGTCATGGAATCGCCGTCAACCTCTACGGTGATGTCCACCTTGTCCTTGTTTTCGGCAATGGTCTGTATTTCGCCGTCACCTTCCGCATAGATGGTCACGGCTTCCTGGTACATAAAATACTTGGGCACTTTAAACCAGCGCCAGTGATATTCCACCGCGGCCGTAGCTCCCCAGACCGCACCGATTACCAGACCCACCAGGACAAAAAATCCGATAACTGAAAAGATGTAGGCTGTCGGGTTGCTCAACCGCTTGATATTGGATATGTTTTGTTCCATAAACGTCCGCCTTAAAAAACGGGCCGGCAGTGTGAACTGCCGGCCCTGTATTTACATTCTACAAAACGATTCTAGTTCTGAAGATCTTTCTGCCATTCGTTGGACTTGATCCACTTGTCGTAGGATTTCTGCCATCTGCCGTCGTTTTTGTACTGGCGGATGAAGTTGTTCAGGAAGTTCAGGAAGTCGGGATCGCCTTTTCTCAGACCGATGGCCAGAGGTTCGAAAGTAAAGGGCTTGTTCAGAGCAAAGGTTTTGCCTTCACCGTGGGCTGCCTGGAAGAACTCGATCAGGGGCAGGTCGTAAACGGTGGCGTCGGCGTTGCCCTGGATAACTTCCATGCAGGCTTCGGATTCTACTTCAAAGGACTTGTAGGTGGCTTTGGGGATGTATTTTTTAACAGCCTGTTCGCCGGTGGTGCCCAGTTTGGAGCAGATGACGTATTTGGGATCGTTGAGGTCTTTGTAGGATTTGATTTTACCCTTGAGTCTGTTGTTGACCAGAATGGCCTGTCCCACAACGATGTAGGGATCGGAGAAGTTGATGGCCAGGTTTCTTTCCTGGGTAACGGTCATGCCGCCGATGATAACGTCGATTTTATCGGTGATCAATGCGGGGATGATGCCGTCCCATGCGGTGTTGACCGGTTCAAACTTAACGCCCATGGCTTTGGCAAGCTGTTTGGACATGTCGATGTCAAAACCCATGTACTTGCCTTTGGTGTTGGTCATTTCAAAGGGAAGGTAGCCGGATTCAAAACCAACGCGGATTTTGCCGGCCTTGACAATGGCTTCCAGAGTGGATTTCTTAGCCAGTTCGATGTCTCCTGCGAATGCCGGTGCAGAGACGAGAACAAATGCCAGGGCAAACAACGATACTAAAACTTTTTTCATCTTTCTCCTCCTAAAAATGGTTGACGGTGTCTCCTATCCCCATCGGGGAAACGGGAGCCACAATATCAGATTAACTAACGATAAACCCTCCTATTAGTGAGATTAATACTTAGCATAATTTTTCTAAATGGCAAGCACTATTTATGTGTCCGGTTATATTCGATATCTGTTGCTACCATGATAGCGACATATCTTGATTGCCTTTAAAAGTCAATACCAAAAAGGCGGGTTCCGGGACACGGGCCCCGGACGTTAAATCGCTTTTGCAGACAGCTTGGTGAGTAAGTGTCCGGATTGACAGGTGAATGGTCTATCCATTGTATCCGTTGCCCATGACAATTTGCCGATTGTTGACTTGGTTCAGGCATCCATCGTATGATTCTGGGATTTTTAACTTTTGCAGGAAGATGACATGGCCGTTATACAGACACTGGGCCGGACCCATAATCTGAAAATTCTTTGCGTCTCGGATTTTGTAGAAAAAGATCTGACCCGTGACGTGGAAACAAAATCCCTGCCCCGGGTGGATCTGATTGTCTCCTGCGGGGATATGGAACCCGAGTATCTCTCTTTTCTGCGGGACCGCCTGGACAGCCCTCTCTATTACGTGAAGGGAAATCACGATATCCGGTATACCCATACCAATCCCATGGGGTGTGAAAACATCCATGCGCGGGTGGTGTCTATGGGGTCTTTGAACATCCTGGGCCTTGAGGGGTCCATGTGGTATAATGGGCGTCCGAATCAGTACACCGATGCCATGATGAAAAAAATCCTCTTCTGGATGGGGTTCCGGATCTGGCGGAAACGGCCGATCCATATGGTGGTCACCCATGCACCGCCCCGGCATGTCCACGACCGGGAAGACCTTTGCCACAGGGGGTTTGACGTCTTCAACCGGCTGATCCAGCGGCAGCGGCCGGACTATTTTATTCACGGCCATGTGCACGAGGCCTTTGACGATTTTGAGGAACGCATCACCCGGGTGGACGACACCCGGGTCATTAACACCTGCGGGTATACCCTGATAGAGGTATAGATCATGAAAAATTTCTTGCGTTTTCTGTTTGGAATGGACGGTCAAAGCCGGGATGATGACCATGTGACGTCGTTTAACGAACAACAGGCCAAGGAAGAGGACGTTGAGTTCATCGATCACGGCGTGCTCACCATTCCCCTTGAAGATATCACGGGCAGTGTGGGCAAATACCATGATTTTGACTCCAGGTTCAGACCCAAAAAGCACGTGTCGGGGAAACGGTTTTCCGACATCAAGCGAACCATGCGGGAGGGGGGCAGTCTGCCGCCGGTAAATCTGTACCAGATCCGCAACGATTACTTCGTTCTGGACGGCAATCACCGGGTGGCTGCGGCCAAGGAACTGGGCAGGACGGATATCAAGGCGAAAGTGGTGGAATTGTTGTCCGGCAGGAACACCATGGAGAACCTGATTTACATCGAAAAGAAAACCTTTTTTGAAAAGACGAAACTCAAGGAAAAGATAGATCTCACCGAGGTGGGCAAGTACAAGTTCCTGGAGAAACAGATCAAAAAACACCAGCTTTACCTGGCCAGCCAGTCCGGGAAAGACTGCGATTTGAACAAGGCCGCCACGGACTGGTTTTCCACCATTTATGTACCCATGACCGCTATTATTAATTCCGGCGGCCTGATGAAGTATTTTCCCGGCCGCACCATTGCGGATCTCTACGCCTATATCTCCTACCATCACTGGACAAGAAGTGCGGGGCGCCGCTACGGCATCGGCATTGACCAGGTGATTCCCAAAAGCATGGAAGGGTTCAGAAAATCCATGCTGGAAAAAACCACACCGGAATATCCCGAGATGAAGCGGACCATTACCGCCTTTATCTTTATCAATGTGGGGGCCTCTGCCCAGAATGAGATTATAGACAGGCTCTACGATTTGGAAGAGGT
>JAKSBB010001017.1 GCA_022361315.1 Desulfobacterales bacterium | reverse complement strand
TAACCTGAACCGGTTTTTTTTCTGCCCGTGACGACCGGGCAAAGGTGAGGATCTGGTCCACCAGTTCTTTGGCCCGTTGGGCAGCCGTCAGCACACGGGTGGTGTATTTGACCAGCGGAGAGCCTTCGGGTGCTTTGGTACGGCTGAGTTCCGCATACCCCACAATGGCGGTGAGAATATTGTTGAAATCATGGGCAATACCGCCGGCCAGCCGGCCGATGGCTTCCATTTTCTGGGCGTGGCCCAGCATTTTCTGCATCTGCTCCTTCTCTTTGTCCTCTGCAATACGCCGGGTGATGTCCCGGGCCACGATGGTGCAGATGGTATGGGTGTCCGGCAGGGTAAAGAAGCTGATGGACAGTTCCGCGGTGAACCGGGTCTCGTCCGATTTTAAGAGGGGGCATTCCGGTATCCAGGATTGCTCCTGTCCGAGAATGCGTTTCATCCGGCGGGGGCGGGCGGATATGTCAGCCATGGAAAGGCGCAGAAAGCGTTTCCTGGGGTAATTGAACAATTCGCAGGCAAATGCATTCACGTCAAGGATCTGACCGGTTCGGGCATCGGCAATGAGGATGGCATCCTGGGCCGCAATGAAGATGCTTCTGTAACGTTCTTCGTTTTCACGCAGTTCCAGTTCCCTTGTCTTTACTGCGTCGGCCATGGCGGCAAACTGGTCGGACAACTCTGAAAACTCTCTGTATTGAACCGGCAGTGTCCCTTCACCGTATTGTCCCCGGGCGATGACCCGGGCGGATCGGGTAAATTTCTGGATGGTGGCAATGACCAGGTTGATGTGCCGCAGGCAGAGCAGGATGGTGATGCCGGTGAGGAAGACAAACCCCAGGACCATGTATATGTAAAAGAGGCGGATGGGATAAAATACCTCTTCAACCGGCTGATAAAATACAATGGACCATTCGGTTTTCGGTATCATGCCGGCGGTCACGAACATGTCCTGCCCGTGATGGGAGATGACATCGTTGATCAGTTGGTGCGCTGTATATTTTTCCCTGAACCGGGCGTAATTGGGGTCGAATCCCCGCTGGTATACCTGGGTTTCCATGTGGTGGACGATGAAGCTGGAGGTCTGATCCGTGATGGTAATATGGATGTTTTTTTCGTGGGCGATTTTTTCTGCGGCACGGCTCAGATTTTCCAGGGAGAGGAAGCCTGTCATCACTCCGTTTTCAAAGGGGATGGAAATAGATACCGTGGGGTGGCCGGAATCAGAGGATATAAAGGCCGGTGACCAGTAGGGCTTTCCGGTCCGGACCGGTTCCGTGAACATTTTATTTCTTGACAGGTCCAGGTTGATCTGATCCCGGTGGTAGGGAGAGATGAACCTGACATAGCCATCCCGGTTGATGATCTTGATTTTTGTGAAATGTTCCTTGTTCAGACGGATAGAGTCCAGGAGAGAGGTGTGATTGAGCATTTCAAAATCCTGCTTTTCAACCATGGTCCGCAGGGTGGCAAGATCGTTGAGGGCGTTATTCAGATAGGCGTCGATCTGATCGATAAAACTGTAGGAAAGGCTCTCGTTGACGGCAATGATCCGTTGTTTCATGGTGTCCGCCAGAATCCGGGTGAATATCGTACCGGTAACGGCCAGGGGAACGGCCATGGCCAGGATCAGGCTTGTGATGAGCACCCATTTGAGACTGCGTTGTTTCATTCAGGGACTCTCCGCACAAACCGTCCGTTCCTTATGGTCATGATCATGGTGGAACGAAGGGTATCTCCGTATGCATTGATTTCAAAGGGTTCTTCAAGACCGCTGAAGGTGTTGCGGTTCAAAATGGCCTGTTTTATGGCCTCCGGGCTTGTCGCACCGCTTTTTTCTATGGCCTGAAGCAGCACCTGGGTGGCATCATAGGCATAGACGGCCACAAAGCCCGGATCTGTGTTGAACATGTCACGGTGGCGGTCCGCAAAGGCCTTATAAGCGGTGGATTTCTCCCTGCGTTCAAAGGGGGCGGCAATGGTAAGTCCTTCTACGCTGCGTCCCCCCCTTTGAATGATGTTACCGGTTTTCACCCAGTAGGCCCCGTAAAAGTCGATTTTTGATGTCCGTTTGCGTATTTGCTGGGCGAGTGCTGCGGCGTCAATGCCGCTGGAAACCATATAGAGTGCCTGGGCCCCTGATGATAGAATTTCTTCGGCGATGCTGCCGAATTGTTTTTCCCCGTCCTCTTTCAGGTTATTTGTGTATACGACACTACCACCGTTCTGTTTATAGGTGGTTTGGAACAGGGTGAACACCGGCTCCGTATAGGCCTTGTTGGCCGCATCGTATACAACGGCGGTGCGAAGGTGACCGTCCTGCATGATTACGGATGCCATGGTTTTCGCCTCCTGGCTTGCAACCGGCATCAGCCGGAAGAAAAAATCATCCCTGTCCTTATAGGCATCGGCGGAAATCGTGGGGCTGATAACCACCACGGGTGTTTCCTCGATCCGGTTCAGCACACCGGATGCCATCTGGCTCATGAGCGGACCGATAATCCCCGAGACACCAAGATCGGTAAGTTCACTGACGGCATCGGCACAGACATCGGAATCGCCCTGGTTGTCCCGGACCATGAGACGAATTTCCCGGCCGTTGATCCCCCCTGCTTCATTTGCCTCTGCAACGGCGAGCTGGACGGCATTCCTGGCTGAGACGCCGAGCTGCGAGGTCCGTCCGGACAGACCGGCGACCATACCGATGGTCACAGGTTCATTACCTGAGCATCCCGAAAAGAACAGCAGGAGTATCAGGACGATGAATGGATGGATACGATTTTTTCCCATGGGCCTCCCACATCGATTAAAGGTCCGGCATCGGGCCGTTAATCAGGTTAGAACGATGGCTGCAGAGTATATACGCTTAAGTTTTTGTTAAACACGCTCTGGTTCGGCGAAATGTCGGGCTGTGGATACCGGTAAAGAGTGTGATTTAATAATAGAGGCTGGGGCTGGGCATGTCAAAGAAAAAACCGGCCCGGAGATTCTCCGGGCCGGTGGTGTTGTCAAAACAGTTCGGGGTGATGCCGAATCCTGAAGAAGGACCGGCTTAAAGCGGGGTATTGGGAACGAGGTCCCAGATACCACAGGGGCAGGCCCCCTTACAGAATCCGCAGCCGATACACTTCTCCGGATCAACCACATATTCAAAGCCGGCGCCTTCTTCCGCGCGGCTGATGGCCGCTTCAGGGCAGACCGCCACACAGATGCCGCAGTCCCTGCAGTTGCCGCAGGAGGCGCAGTCCTGGCCGCAACTGTCCAGGTTGTTGGCGTCTTGTCTGGGATCGTAGTAGGCCAGGGTGACACGGCTTTTGTCCACCATGGGTTTCAGCTCGTCGAGGTCCGGGGATTTGCCGCTGATGATCCGGTCGATGGAGAAGGCGGCCCGCTTGCCGGCGCCGATGGCGTCGGTGATCAGGCCGATGCCCACGGCATCACCGATGGCAAAGACCCTGGAGTCGGAGGTCCGGCCGTTTTTATCCACCCGGATGAACCCGTGCTCCTGGTCCAGTTCGTCACCGAGGAAAGAAAGGTCGGGCACGTCTCCGATGGAGACAACCACGGTGTCGGCTTCCAGGAGTTCTCCGTCCTGAAGTAGGACGCCTTTGGCGGTGATTTCTTTGGTGAACAGGGGCCAGCGGAAAACGGCACCGCATTCCTCGGCATCCTCTTTTTCCGTGCCGAATGCCGCCGGTTTCTGAACGTCGATGAGGGTGATCTCTTCAGCACCCAGACGGTGGGCTTCGGTGGCCACGTCACAGCCCACGTTGCCGGCACCGATGATCACGACCTTTTTACCGGGTTTCACCTTGTCTGCCTTGGATTCTTCAAGGAAGTCATTGGCGTACACCGCCTTTTCAATACCTTTTACCGGCAGGGTTCTGGGCTTCTTCGCACCGGCGGCCACGACGGTGAAATCGTAGTCATTCTTGATTTTATAAAAGGTGTCGGCATCGATTTCCTGTTCCAGGCGGATATCCTTTATAAAGGATTTCACCCGGTCAAGCTCAGCCGTCAAGGTGTCGGCCGGTACCCTGGATTCAGGGATGACGGAGGCGATTTTTCCGCCCACCTGTTTGCCGGTATCATATACCGTGGGGGTGTGTCCTTTCAGGGTCAGGTGCCAGGCCGCGGAAATACCCCCCGGGCCTGCACCGATGAC
>JAKSBB010000018.1 GCA_022361315.1 Desulfobacterales bacterium | reverse complement strand
TATGACATTGCCTGGTTCAAGGAAAAGAACCTGACACCACCGGCCATGCTGGAAGATCTGGTGAAACCCGAATACAAGGGGCTTACCGTGGTGCAGAATCCGGCCACCTCCTCCCCGGGGCTGGCCTTCCTGCTGGCAACGGTCAGCCGGTTTGGTGAAGACGGGTATCTGAAATTCTGGGAAGATTTAAAAGCCAACGATGTCCTGGTGAAAAACGGATGGAAAGAGGCCTACTGGGGTGAGTTTACTGCTGCATCCGAGGGCCGCCGTCCCATTGTGGTCTCCTATGCGTCCAGCCCGGCGGCGGAAGTCTTTTTTGCGGATCCCAAACCCGACACCGCACCCACCGGTGTGGTGATTGAGAACGGTGCCGCCTTCCGCCAGGTGGAGTTCGCCGGTATCCTCGCCGGGGGGAAACAGATGGAACTGGCCCAAAAGGGCATGGATTTTATCCTGTCCCGGACCTTCCAGGAGGATATCCCCCTGCAGATGTTCGTCTTTCCGGTAAATACCATGGCTGCTTTACCTGCGGTGTTTGAGGCCCATGCAAAGATTACCAAGACGCCTGCCACGCTCGATCCGGAACAAATCAGTAACAAGCGGGATACCTGGATCAGGGAATGGACGGAAACCGTATTGCAATAGGCCTCCTGAAGACGCGGCTGATGCATCCCTATATTGCGGCCGGGCTGGTCCCGGCCGTTTTTTTTCTCCTGTTCTATTTTTACCCCCTGACCGGGATCATCATCAAAAGCTTTTTCGGGGAAGGCCATCTGGACCTGTCGTTTCTGGACCAGATTTTTTCTTCCCGGCGGATGGGCAAGATCATCTGGTTCACCTTCTGGCAGGCCGGGGTTTCAGCGCTGTTGACGCTGGCGGCGGCGTTGCCCTGTGCCTTTGTGTTTTCCCACTATAGGTTCCGGGGGAAAAAAATCTTAAAAACCCTGGCCTCCGTGCCCTTTGTCCTGCCGGCAGTGGTGGTGGCTGCGGCCTTTCAGGCCTGTTTCGGTAAGGCACCGGTAACGGGAATTACCATTGAGCATCCATTGGCGCTGATCTTCATGGCCCATGTCTTCTATAATTTCAGTGTGATGCTAAGGATCATTACCGGGTTCTGGACCTCCCTGCAGGGACGGATGACGGAAGCGGCCGCCATGCTGGGGGCAGGGCCCATGAAGCGGTTCCTTTACATCAGCCTGCCCCTGCTGAAACCCGCCATCTGGGCATCCTTTGCCCTGGTGTTTATCTTTTGTTTCTCCAGCTTCGGCATCATTCTGATTCTGGGGGGACCCGGCTACGCCACCATTGAGGCCGAAATTTACCGGCAGGCCGCCTATCTGTTCAACCTGCCGGTGGCGGCCTTTCTCTCTCTGCTTCAGATTCTCTTTACCCTGGTGTTGATGTGGGGATACACGAATTTTACCAAACGGGCCGCCCGGTTTGTGCCGGAAGGGGAAAACCAACATCTAAAACCGCCCCGGACCCTGGGGGAAAAAGCCATGGTATGCGGCACCGCCCTGTTTATCATCCTGCTCTGCGTCCTCCCCCTGGCCGCCCTGGCGGTGAAGTCCCTGATCCATGAGGGGCAGCTTTCCCTGGTGTTTTACCGGGAGTTGTTCCGGAATGCTTCAGACTCGGTGTTTTATATCCCGCCATTTCATGCCATCCGCTGGTCCCTGACCTTTGCGGCGGGGGCATTGGGAATCGCGGTGGTGACTGGTGTCTGTGCCGCATTGTTTATCCGGCATTGCGAAACCCGTTTCCCCAGCCGCTGGACCACCCTGTTCGATCCCCTGTTCATGCTGCCCCTGTCCACATCCGCCGTTACCCTGGGGTTCGGGATTATCATTACCCTGGATAAACCGCCCCTGAACCTGAGAACCAGTCTCTGGCTGATTCCCATTGCCCATGCCCTGGTGGGCTTCCCCTTTGTGGTCCGGGCCGTACTTCCGGCCTTGCGGTCCATTCCCGATCAAATGGGGGATGCGGCCGCCATGCTGGGGGCCTCCCCCCTGCAGGTGTTCCGCCACATTGATCTGCCCCTGATGGCCAAGGGGCTGGTTGCCGGTGCCGTATTCGCATTTACCATCAGCCTTGGGGAATTCGGGGCCACCATATTCACCGCCCGGCCGGACACCCCCACCATTCCGGTGGCCATATATCGGTTCCTGGGGCAGCCCGGTGCCATGAACTACGGTCAGGCCATGGCCATCTCCACCCTGTTGATGGGGGTGACCGTTCTGGGGTATGTATTGATTGAAAATATCAGAAAGGAAACCACAGAGGGATTCTGATGGAAGACGAACTCATCCTGCGGAACATAAACAAGAGTTACGGCCGGGACATTCTGATGCTCCGGGAGGTGAACCTCACCCTGGCCAAAGGTACCAAATTGTCCGTCCTCGGACCTTCCGGCTGCGGAAAAACCTCGTTGCTGAGAATCATTGCCGGTCTTGAATCCATTGATTCCGGCAGCATTTTATTCAACGGTGCCTCATTGGATGAGATTCCTCCCCACCGGCGGAATTTCGGCTATATGTTTCAGGATTTTGCCCTGTTTCCCCACATGAATGTCTTTGAAAATGTGGCCTTCGGACTGAAGATGAAAAAGCAGTCAGGGAAGGATATCGCAGCCCGGGTGAATGAGATGCTTGAACTCACCGGGCTTGAGGGCTACGGCCGCCGCAGCATTTACGAATTATCCGGCGGGGAACGCCAGCGGGTGGCCCTGGCCAGAACCCTGGCGCCAAAACCCCGTCTCCTGATGCTGGATGAACCGTTGAGTGCCCTGGACCGGGTGCTCCGGCACCGGCTGCTGGCCGATCTAACGGAAATTCTTTCCGGCCTCAATATTACCACCATCTTTGTCACCCACGACCATGAGGAGGCCTTTGCCGCCGGCAGCACGGTGATGGTCATGCGCAAGGGACGGATTGAGCAGCTGGGATCCCGGGAGGAATTGCAGACTTCACCGGTCAATGACTGGGTCCGTGATTTTTTGGCTCCCCGGTAGGAATTGAAGGCGGAACCGGTCAATGACTGGGTCCGTGATTTTCTGGCGCCCCGGTGAAATACCTTGATAAATGCCGGTGTGCCCGGTTATTGCCGGCCGCCCCGGATAAATCCATATGCCGCCCCGATGCACCCGCCCACCAGATGGCTGAACTGGGAGACCTGATCAATCTTCAGGATGGCCACCACTTCGGAGCCGATGAAGATCACAGCCACCAGGATAAAGGTCAGGGGGATTTCCCGGGCACTGAAGTTGGAAAAGGAAGACAACAGTATCATCATAAAAGCCAGTCCGCTGCCCCCGATAAGCGACGAATGGAACAGAAAGGCATTCAGCAGGGCCGTTGCCACCGCAGTGACCAGCATCATCTCCAGAAGTTTCCAGGATCTATGCTTGTCTTCCAGCAGCGGCCCCACAAGAAGAATGATCACAAGGTTACCCATGAGATGCGGCCAGTTGGCATGGGCAAATACATAGGTAATCAGCCGGAAGTAAAATTCCGGTGAAGAAAAGGCCAGTTGAGACGGGGAAGCGAAGTTCAGTCCTGTGGTCTTGGCAACGGGAAGGGCCAGGCAGGCCAGAGACAACAGGGCATAGGTCAGGACAACAGGGGCATTGTATTTGATTTTCATGGGAATCTTCTCCTTGGGTCAGTATTCCGGGCGTTATACCTGTGTCGGGGACAGTCGTCAAGTCCCGGCAGATACCAGCAATGCCGCCATCGGTGCGGCAAGCCCATGGTCATCCGTGTAATCCGATACATCCTCCCTTATCGTTTGGAACATCTCCCTGCGTTTTGATTCCGGTAAAGCCGCAATCTCCCCGGCAAAGGGGGCGGCTGATATGCCGGCAGCGAGAAAACTGTCGATATCAGGGCAGTCCATCTGTTTGATGACCAGTCGAAGATTAACGGAATGGAACCCTGCGGATGAAAATAAGGTGCGCAGCTGCCCGGGATCTCCCAGCGCATAGGCCGAAGCCAGTGTGTCAGCAGCCGTTTTACTCACATAGTGTTCAAGTGCCCGGTGCAGTACCACATAAAACGGGGAATACGCCAGAGGCCGCCAGACGCTGAAAACAGCATTACCGCCAGGGGCCAGAACCCGCCGGACCTCCTTCAGTGCGGCGTCCCGGTCAGGAAAATACTGGAGTCCCTGCTGGCAAAGCACTACGTCAAATGATCGGTCGCTGAAGGGAAGGGCATCCGCGCTTCCCCGTTTAAATGCTGCGGGAATCTTGGTGTCCGAGAATATCTGACGAGCCTTTTCCAGAACGATGTCATTCACATCCATTCCGGTGAGGCTGATTCGGCCACCCGTGGCATCCCATGCCTTGCGGGATACGATCCCAGTGCCGCAGGCCATATCAAGAATCCTGTCACCCTTCTGCAGATTTGCCCGTGCCACCATCTCTTCCGCCCAGGCACCGCTGAAAGCCGGTACAATATATTTCTCATAGATATCCGGACCGTCTTCGGTCAGCTGCCATCCGTTTTTTTCCGGCATGATATCAAGCCTCTCCACCGACACCGGAGCTGTTACGGCAATAGGTTTCCCTCACCCGGAAAGCTGCGGCCAGAGAGAAGACAGACAGGGCAAACATGGCGATAAATCCGTTGTGGTAATCTCCTGCGGCATAGATCCGGACACCGTCAGCCATGGCACCGTCCCAGGTGAAATCGGCGATGTAGCCGAACAGGGGCTGGGTAATGGCCGTGCCGATGAAACAGCCGGTGTTCACCACGCTGACACCCATGCCGGAAAGACGGGGATCAACGATTTCCTTGGCCGCGGCAAAGGTGATGACAAAGGCGGAGGCGGTGAATCCCAATAGTGCGAAAAGAAGAAAGCCTGTGGGGCCCGGTGACCAGGGCAGGAACATGAGGGCGAGCCAGCAAAGGGAATACCCTGTGGCTCCTGTGATTAAAAAGGGTTTGCGTTTCCCGGCCCGGTCCGACTGCCAGCCCCAGAACAGGGCACCGATGGCGAAACTCAGAAGCATCACGGTCATATGGTCGGCAGCAACCTCCCGGGACAGGCCGAAGACATCCCGGAGGAAGGGCATGGCCCATAGCCCCATGAAGGCATAGGCACTGCCGATCATACCGAACTGCACCCAGAAACCGGGCCAGACCCTCAGGGTGGTGATGACGCTTTTCAGGCTGGACAGCCAGTGTTGGTTGGCTGTCCCGGGATCGGCTTTGTACCGGTTGGGCGGCTGGAATCCCCGGTCTTCAGGTTTATTCCGGACTATGAAGAACCCAGCCACGGCCAGACAAAGGGACACCCCGCCGATACCCATGAATACAGAGCGCCAGGCAAACACTGTGAGCAGTTTGGACAGCGGACCTGCGGCCAGGACTGCGCCGAGATTGCCAAACAGCAGGGTGAGGCCGCTCATGATGCCGAATACCTTTTCATGGAACCACACCGAATTGTTTTTCATGATGGAGATGAATACCACGGATACGCCGAGCCCCACCAGAAACCGGCCGGCACAGGCCGCTTCAAATGACGGGGCCAGGCCGAAGACGATGGCCCCGATCCCGGCCACGGCATTGCCGGAAACAACAGATGTCCGGGTGCCAAGGGTGTCGGCAATGACACCGGAAGGGATCTGCATGACGGCATAGACGGCAAAGTAAATGGCGGCCAGGGCCCCTAAACGGGTACCGCTGGTGTTGAAATCCGCCATTAGAAATTCTGAGACAACGGCCGGTGCCATGCGGTGGAAATACACCAGGATATAGGTGAGAATAAGGATGGCGAATATGGTCCACCGGGTGGTTTCAAACCGGAGATCTTTTCCGGTGGCTGCGGGTGTCGTTGTCTGTGTCATTTGACGGTCCTCTGATATGGGTATGTTGGTCTGGCGTCGAGGTTAAGGCATTATCGGTTTGTCAGGTCCGTGTCAACTGTAAAAAAACGGTTTGCGGAGTGGACGGCGTGGGATCGATCGACCGGGGCATCGACTGGGGCATTGACAGGTTGCGGTTGACCGGGCAGAATGATGCCGTTCTCAAACATGGCAGCTTTTAAGGCGACAATGACGAAAAATGATTTGAAAATGCTGGAGCAAAAGTTCCTGGCATATACTGGCCCGTTCATTACGGGAGCGAAAGATCCTGAACCCCACACTGTAAAAAAGGATCATACGTTCCGGGTGGCGGATAATATAGAGAAACTGGCCCGGTCACTGGAACTGGGTGAAAAGGAAATCATCATCGCCAGGGCTGCTGCCCTGCTTCATGATCTGGGACGATTCCTTCAATTTGAAACCTGGGGAACCTTTATCGACAGGCGTTCCGTCAACCACGCGGCATTGGGTGTGCGTGTGATCAAACGGGAAGGATTTCTTGACGGGATATCCCGGCCGGAACAGCGGTTAATCCTCCGGTCGATTGCCCTCCATAACCGCCCCAGGCTGCCCCGGTGCCTGACATACCGTCTGGATCGTCTGGCACGATTGCTCAGAGATGCGGATAAACTGGATATCTACCGGGTCATGCTTGACCTTTACCAGCGCCCCGTTAACGGGGAGACCAGTTTTATCACCCATGACCGGGTGGATGACGGCAACATATCCGCCGATATTGCGGAAGATATTCTGGCAGGACGGGAGGTCCGCCTGTCACGGGTGACCACCCTCAACGATATGAAACTCTTCCAGGTGGGCATGCTGACGGATTTGAATTATCCGGCGGCCTTCCGGACGGTTCAGGAGATGGGTGTTGTCCGGATCATTCTGGGGTCCATTCGAAACGATGCCGGGCCGGAATCACCGCTGCTCCGATCACTGGAAACCTGCCTGGATGAGCGGGTGGCACGGTTGGCCGGATAATAACCCGGGAACCGTTCACTGATCATGAGAACATCGTCAGATAGGCTCCGGTCACGGCCATGCAGATGGCAATGAGTTTTTGCTTGGTAATCCGTTCTTTGAGAATCACCGCCGCCATGATGAAAATGAAAATCGTGGACATCTGATTCAGGGTGCCGGCCCGGGAGGCAGTGGTATACTTCATGCCGGCCACCCAGAAGAGCAGGGCCACATAGTTGCCGATCACCGAGGCCGGCAGGGCTGTCAGCAGGGACTTCGACCAGGTGAACTCTGACAGGTACTGCCGCCGTTTCGGGTGGAAGAAGACAATGGCGGACAGGGTGATGCAGCCGGACGTCACCCGTACCAGGGTGGCCCAGAACACGTCGGTCTGCTCAAGCACATCTTTGATCATCACAATCCCCAGGGCCAGGAAAATCATGGCCAGGACGCCCGCGATGATGCCGGATAGGCGGCTGCGCTTCAATTGGGTCTCGTCATCCGATTTTAATTCTTCTGGTTTTAACTCCTCTGGTGACAGGGAGCCCACCGCCACGGCCGAAAGCACCAGCATACTGCCGATAATCCCTACAGTGCTCAACCGTTCGTTCAGCAGGAGAAATGAAAACAGGAGCACGTTGGGCAGGTAGAGACATTCCACCACCGCCACCATCCCGGCACCCAGACGGTTCAGGGCGGTAAAGAAGCAGATATCGGCCAGGGTGATCCCCACAAAGCCGGACAGAATCAGCAGCCCCCAGGCCCGGAATCCCACATCCGGGAAGAAAGGGATGCCCAACACCACCATGGTGATCCCTATGAGCACAAAGGCCACCACACTCTTATAAATGTTCAGGGAGATGGGGGAGAAGGTGTTTCCGGCCTTTTTGAATAGAATGACAGCCAATGCCCAGAAAAAGGCAGAGCTTAAGGCAAATACAGATCCCAGCATAGGGGGAATGCTCCAGTCTAATTAGATTCGTTTACGTGGGTTGACGGGAAATATCAGGGTTGACCGTTTTCGGCAACTCCGGAGATAAAGCGTCCTTTCAGATGGGGAAGGCCCTTGTCTGCATCCCTGAGCTCAAACTCTGCCTGGGTGTCCTCTGTTTCATATCCGAGGGTGACGGTACCGGGAAGGAATATCGGCAGTTTCAGTGCCCCTTCAATACGGTAAATCTCCGGGTGTCCGAAGGTCTTTTCCAGGCTGGCGCAGGCCCTGGCAAGGCTCCACATGCCGTGGGCAATGGCCCGTTTAAATCCGATGAATCTGGCGGTCCAGGCATAGAGGTGATGGGGGTTGTAATCCCCGGATACCCCTGCATAACGCCGGCCGGTGTTTTCCGGCAGGGTAATGGTTTCCCGTACCGTCAGCGGCACCTCTTCGGCCCGGTCTTTCTTTTTTTTCGGGGGGGGATTCTTGGCCCGGGTGAAATAGGTGGAGATACCTTCCCAGACCAGATTATCACCATCTCTGGCTTCAAGCAGAAACCGGCTGTGAATGCCCTTGGGTGTCTGGCTCATATCCAGCAGGCTGCAGAACAGATCCAGCGGTGTTTCCGGCATCACCGGCCGTTTCAATTCAAAGGATTGCCCCACCTGGATCAGCCCCATGGGATTGATGGGAAAATCAGAGGAACTGATGAACCTGCCGATAATCCCGATGAAAAGTGTCTGGATGTATGGGGCCGGAACCATCTCCGTGTTATTCGCATCATTATCATAGCCGCAGACCGCTTTAAAGCGGGACAGGTTTTCCGGATCGATCCGGCGGTTCCGGAATACCAGCCCTTTGTTGCTCAGTGCCGTATCCGGAGAAAGCCCTGAGGACCGGACCATGGAAAGACAGATCATTTTTCCAAAAAGCCCCGGCATACCGGGTGTCCGGGTGATGGGATGAAAATCCGTGGGGTGTGGCGGTGTGAAAACCTGAGCATCCTGGGTCATGGTATGAATCCTGTGAACCTGTTAATTGAATACCTGTTAATTCATCGTCAGCGCATCCTATCCCGGTCTGATCGGGTTGTCAATCACGGGTTGCAAGAGACAGAGAGCATGACTCATTCCTTGCCGTGTACGTCGGTTTAAATGAGATATTGTCGTATCCTCACTTGGCTTTTCAGAAGTAAATTGATATTCAGGCCGTTATGGGATTAAACCGGAGCTTTTAACAGGATGTCAGTAAAAATGAAAACGGTTCTTTTTGATTTTGACGGGGTCATCGCAGATTCCCTGGACTATGCCTTCAACTGGTTCAGCTTTGCAGCAAATAAGTTTGACGTGGATCTGCCCTTTGACGATCCGGCAGGCTTCAAGGCGTCTTTTATCGAACCTTTCCCCGAGTTCTATAAGTTTGCGGGGTTTGACTGGGATAATGAAAAAGATGCCATCTATGAGGCCTATGTCGGCTACCATGCCGCCCATCCCGTGGGTCTGGTGGACGGAATTGAAGAAGTGATTTCAGAACTGGGGAGTGATCCCGAGGTGAAGCTGGGTATTGTCTCTTCCAACGATCAGAACGTGTTGGATCACAATCTAACCCATCACGGCCTCGCCGGCTATTTCGATGTGGTAATCGGTGTCACCAAAGATCTTTCAATTCCCTTGAAACCAGACCCCACATCCCTGTTGATGGCCCTCTCCCGGCTCGGGTCATCCCCCGGAGAGTCTGTCTATATCGGAGACCAGCCCAGTGATATCCTGGCGGCAAGGAATGCAGAAG
>JAKSBB010000008.1 GCA_022361315.1 Desulfobacterales bacterium | reverse complement strand
GCCTTTTACAAATCGTTGTACATAATGATTGTTCAGCACGTCATCCTTCCTCTAATAGGTAATCCGCGGATCCAGCCAGGCGTAAAGAAGATCCACAATCAGGTTCGCCACCAGCACCACGAGGGCAATCAGCAGAAAACAGGCCTGGGCCAGAGGATAGTCGTTGTTGCTCACGGCAAAGATCAGTTCTCTACCGATCCCCGGCCAGGTAAAAATCTGTTCGGTCAGGGCCCCGCCGTTGATGGAGAAGGCCAGGCTAAGACCCACGCTGGTGATCACCGGAAGTGCGGCATTTTTTGCGGCATGCTTATCGCGGATGACCTTTTCGCTTAACCCCTTGGCCCGGGCGGTAATGATGTAATCCTCCCGGAGGACCGACAGCATGGACGAACGCATGAGCAAAAGATAAGAGCCCAGGTTGATAATAAACAGGGTCAGCATCGGCAGCACCATATGATGGATCAGGTCCAGAAGCTTTACCAGGGCAGAGCTGTTCCCCACCCAGAGTTCGGGTGACAGCACACCGCCCAGGGGAAACAGTCCGATTTTGAACCCCAGCACCCAGAGCAATAACAGGGCAAACCAGGGGATAAACAAGGTATAACAGACCAAAGCCGAGATGGACATCACGTTGTCCACACGTTTTCCCTTGTTCCAGGCCGCCACCTTGCCCAGCCAGACACCTGCCAGGGCAGCCAGAAAGGTTGCCGTGGTAAACAGGAGAATGGTCCAGCCCAGGCGTTCGCCGATAATCTGGGATACAGGTTCGCCGTAGTGGAAAGAGACACCGAAATTACCGGTGACAAAGTTTTTCAGATAAATCACATATTGCTCCCAGAGCGGCTTGTCCAAACCCATCTGGGAGATCATATGCTTCATGTCCTCCGGAGTGAGCATGGGATCCACCACCTTGGAAATGGGATCCCCGGGACTCAAGCGGAACAGGAAAAACAACACCGTAAGAATAACGAAAAAGATAACGGCGATCTCAATCAGTTTGGCAATAATATATTGAAGTCTCATGGTCTATTCCACGGGTTTGAGAACGCACATGGACCAGATATTGCCGATGCCGTCAACCTTGGCCACCCATCCCCTGAAATTCTCGTTGAGGGTTGCCTCAATAATATGGGGGTTGTACAGGGGCAGATAGGGCACATCATCCAGTATCATCCGCTGCATTTCCAGAATAAGTTTCTTTCGTTCTTCCGTATCCACCAGCACCCGCTGCTTATCTGCAATTTTGTCAAATTCGGGATTGGTGTATCCGCTCATGTTCCAGCCCCGGGGCTTGTTGTTTTTGGAATAGAAAAAGGCTCTCAGGTAATCCGGGTCCAGGTTGAGTTTTCCGTAGCCCAGCACAAATGCATCAAACTCATGTTTGCCCTTCACCGTGTCCAGAAGGGAGTTAAAGGCCATGGGCCGGGAAAAGGCGGGCAGCCCGAGCTCCCTGAGCCACTCCTGGATCATGGTGCCGGCAAAGGCCCGTTTGGGATCATAGTCGGCTGGTGGGGTCAGGATAACGAATTTGTCCATTTTCGTGCCGTCGGGCAGCAGGATGTCCGACGGCACGGCCAGGGTTCCCTCAGACCCCACCGGCGGTTTTTCCCATGAGTAGCCGGCGTCCCGGAGAATCTTCACGGCGGTTTTCATCCGCTCTTCCTTGGATTTGCCGTGGCTGTAGGTTTCCACATCGGGATTGTGCCAAAAGTGGTTGCCGGAAGGGATGATCGAGTGCATGGCCGTACCGTAATTCTGAAGGATACGGGTCAGGATAAACTCTTTGTCCACAACAGTGGCAATGGCTCTGCGGACCGCTGGATCATCAAAGGGCGGCTGACGCAGGTTAAAACCGAGGTAATACAAAGCGCTCTTCTTGTTGAAATAAAGATCGACATTATCCTGTTCTTTGAGATCAGAGATATATCCCGGCTGGATATCCCACCAGTAGTAGTCGATATCCCCCTTCTTCAGTGCCAGGATAGCCACGTCCGATGTACCGTATACCCGGAACAGAATATCGTTGACATAAGGGCCCAGCAGATGGCCGCCGATGGTCAGACCCGTGCCGAAGAAATGGGGGTTCTTCTTCATGTGGATATAGGCACCTTTTTTATACTCGGTCAGGGTAAACGGCCCGGTGCCCACGGGATTTTCAACCACGTGATCCTGGAGGGAACGCAGCGGTTTTTCCTTTGTGAGTGCCTCCGTGGTAACAGATTCCCAATGTTTTCTGGAAATGATCGGGGCGTTCATCACCCGGGACATGAAAATGGCCGACGGTTTCTTGAGATGGAAGACGACGGTCCGGGGATCGGGTGCTTCCACCTTGTCGATAATCTTCCATTTGGAGTAGTACCTGGGGATCTTAAAATCAAAGATCACCTGTTTGGTAAAAAGCACATCATCGCTGGTAAAGTCTGTTCCGTCGGACCACTTTGCCTCGCGAAGTTTGATGGTGTAAGTCAGGTCCTCCTGGTTTATCACCGGATCTTCAGCCGCCAGCCAGGGGATGATTTCAAGGGTTTCCGGATGACGGTTGTACAGGGGCTGGTAGATCTGGGTCAGAATTTTACGGGAGTTGGCGTCGGTACCGAGCCAAAGGTTGAGGGATCTAGGCTCTTCGGGCAGTCCGATTTTTAAAAACCGGTCTTCTTCGGTTTTCTGACAGGACAGAATCAGCGCTGAAGCCAGTACAATCACCATGGCCGTCAGCG
>JAKSBB010001203.1 GCA_022361315.1 Desulfobacterales bacterium | reverse complement strand
GGGGCCAGCCGCTGCCGCCGATGGGATCGGTGTTCAGTGCCATACGGATGGTATTCTGGAAAATCAGTCCCAGGCTGTTGATGAAGGTGTTCAGAATAAAGGCGGTGGGACCCGCGAACAGCACAAAGCCCATGGCGATGAAGGCAATGGCCAGGTTGATGTTACTCAGGCGCTTGATGCCTTTTTCCAGGCCGAAGTAGCAGGAGGCGCAGAACAGGCAGGTCCAGATGATAACCACGGATACATCCATGGAGAACCCGGGCTCGGTGCCGATAAACTTGGCAATGGTGGCCGACAGCATGGGCGTTCCCAGGCCAAGTACCGTTACCACGTTACCCAGGATGGCGAACATGATGAGCAGATCCACAACCGTGGAGAACCACTGATGCTTGCCCAGGTGCCCTTCAAAGGTCGCCCCGATGCTCAGGCGCTTGGTTTTACGGTTGTAGTAGGAATAGGCAATGGGCACCCCGAAAACGCACATGATGGCCCAGGGTACAAAGCCCCAGTGATAAATGCCATAGGCAGCCGCCCATTCCCTGGCGGCGCTTGTTCCGGCTTCCAGGCCGAAGGGGGGTGACTGGAGGTAGTATACCGGCTCGATAAAGGCCCAGTAAATCAGGCCCGTGCCGATACCGCAGCAGAAGAGCATGGCGATCCATGATATGTTACCGAATTCAGGCCGTTTGTCTTTGCCGCCCAGACGGACGTCCTTGTAGGGTCCGAATACCAGCCAGAGTAAAAAACCAACCGCCCCCACCCCGAACAATAGGAATGACCAGCCCAGGGGGCCCGTAAAAAATTTTCTGATATTCACCAGCACCTCAAGTGCCCTGTCCTGGAACATCACGATGGGTATACAGGTAAACAGGGTAAGGGCCAGGGCTGAAAAAAACAGCACCGGTTCGGTTTGAAGTGGTTTTGCCGATTGCTCCTGCTGCATGGGTTTCTCCTCTTTCTTTTTAATGGTTTGGGTTAATGGATCTATCTATTGCCCCAGATTAACGTCCGGGGATATGGTTTTTGCAAATGCCGCAAGTTCCGCTTCAACATCCGGATCGAGCATGGAATCCGGAGCCGATTCAAGCATCTCCTTGTACACCCGGGATGCATTTTGAGCGGTATCCAGCCCGCCGTTTTCCTCCCACTTGTCGTAGTTGTCCCAGTTGGAGGCACAGGGCCGCCAGGCATCCCGGCAGGCGGAGAAGGTGGAGGGATGGTAAAGAAAGGTGCCCCTGGGACCGATCTCCGCGATGACTTCTTCGGCCAGATCGCCTTTGGGCCCTTCAAAACCCGCCATAAAGGTGAGGATCCTTGAGATCATCTCCTGGTCCAGGATGAATTTCTCATAGGAGTTGGTCATGATGGAGTCCAGTACCCCCAGGCACTCGTTGATGATGGACACGCCCCCCATCATGCACTGAAACAGATTCTGCATGGTTTCCATGCCGGACTGGGCATCCACGGTTTTGGCATCGGTAAGGCCGGCCATGGTCCGGGTGGGCAGCCGGTAAAGCTCCCTTGCCAGCTGGATATTGGCGATATTGATGAGGTTGGACTCAGGTGACCCGGTGACATACTGGCCGGTCTGCATATTGGGAACGGCGGATGCCGGTGCATAAATAAACGGGGCGCCGGGATTGACCAGCTGGGTAAGCACCAGGCCTGAAAGAATCTCAGCGTTCTGAAGCACGCTTGCCCCCCGGAGGCTGACCGGGGCAGAAATCCCTGCCAGGGCACAGCACAGCACGGTTACCGGCTGGCCGTGTTCGGCATAGGTCATGATGGCTTCCAACGGGACGTCGTCAAAGGCCAGGGGACTTAAGGGATTGATACTGACATAAACGGCGGGGTGATCCGCAAGATACCCGGGCTCGCCCTTGGCAATCTCCACCATGCGGAACATGGCCTCGATCTCCTGCCGGGTACCGATGTTGGACCGGATGGGCTTGTCCGTATGCTTCAGGGTTTCAAACAGAATTCTCAGGTAGGCAGTGGTGTTGTCAATATCCGAAGGCTCCACCGGGATGCCCCCGTTGATGGTGCAGACCGGACTGGCCTGGGCCAGCTTGAAGAAGTTTACCAGGTCTTCGATACCGGCCAGCCACCGGCCCTTGTCCAGACTCTGGGCATGGATGCAGCCGTTGCTTGGCTCCACGTGGGTGCGGGTCTGCCCTTCCCCGATAAGGATGGACTGTTCGGGATTTCGTCCGTGGAGGGTAAAAGAGGCCGGAGCGGACTCAATGGCTGCCTCGACCAGATTCCGGGGGATTTTCACCCGGTTTCCGTCTAAAGTTGCCCCCCTGGATTTGAACAACTCCAGCGCAGTGTCCGACTGGAGCTCCACCCCAACGGTTTCAAGCACTTTTACGCTCGCATCGTGGATCTCTTCCAGCTCCTGCCTGTCCTGCATCCGGATAAATCGGGGGTCTGCCATCTTTCCTCCTCGTAAAGGACCTTTGCGGTTGTGTGTGAACATCTGGAGAGTGGATTGTGCGAAACCCGTGCCATACACAAAATAATCACATGATCCGATCATAGTTTCAGCCCTGGCACCACCAACTAAAAACATATAAAATTCAGAGCATTAAAAGTTTTTCATTTTCATTCAGAATACCGTTTCAGCCCCCCTGTCCATCAACAGCCGTCCCTGTCTTTGCCTTGAAATTTTATCAGAACATTGAAGTTTTATTAGGCCGCAATACGGGCTTCCGGAGGTCCCGCCTCCCCAAGTTAAAATTTTTTAAGATTCTGAGAATTTTTTAATGCCCGTCGTTTTTTCCAAGCTCCCTTCACATCAACAGATATAGCCACCACCCCTTCTGTATCCCCACCCCGCCGGGGATACAGGCGGCAAGGCCCCCGGCGGTCCGGAATATGGCACACAACCTGCACTGCCAGTGTCGGCAAAGACTGAAAGACGTAACCCAAAGCCCGACCCGAATAAACTATAAAGAAAGGAAATCCGTTATGACAGAGAACAGAACCGGAATGACCCGAAGAACGTTTATGAAAGGCGCCATTGCCGCAGGTGTTACCGCAGCCGTCCCCGCTCCGGGGCTGCTGAAAAATGTCTTTGCCGCAGGGCCGGTAAGGGGCGGTGCGTTGAAGCTGGGCCTGGCCGGGGGCTCCACCACCGACAGCCTGGACCCCTCCAACTTCTCCGGGGTATTTGATCAGATGACCACCATGGGCCTGTACAGGAACCCCATGCTGGAACTGGACAAAAACGGTGAACTCCAGCCGGAACTGGTGTCTGAGTGGAATGCAGAACCGGGGGCAAAGGTCTGGCATTTCAAATTGAGAAACGATGTGGAATTCCACAACGGCAAACCCATGGATGCCGAGGACGCGATCTTCTCCATCAACCACCACCGGGGCGAAGGAAACAAATCTCAGATCGCAGCCGTGCTCAAACCGGTGAAGGATGTTGTAAAAACAGGCAAGCACGAATTCAAGGTGGTACTTGAAGATCCCAATGCGGACTTCCCCTATATCCTCAGCTCCACCCGCCTTCCCTGCGTACCTGCAGGCACCAAGGATTTTGAAGACGGCATGGGCACCGGCGGCTATATATTAAAGGAATGGGAACCCGGCGTACGAGCCTTTGCGCTTCGCAATCCCAACTACTTCAAGGAAAACCGCGCCTGGTTCGACTCCGTTGAAATCATCACCATGGCCGATGATACCGCCAGAACCACGGCCCTGAAGACCGGCCAGGTCCACATCATCAACCGGCCGGACCGGAAAACCGCAAGACTCCTGGGCCGCATGAAGGGCATCCAGGTCATCAACACCCCGGGCGGCCTCACCTATACCTTTCCCATGAGAAAGGACATGAAGCCCTACGACAACGCTGATTTCAGAAAGGCAGTGAAGTACTCCGTGGATCGTGATGCCCTGGTCAAAACCATCCTCCAGGGATACGGAGTGCCGGGCAATGATTATCCGGTGCCGAGTTATGTGAAATATGCCGCCACCGATATCCCCCAGCGCCAGTACGATCCGGACAAGGTAAAATTCCATCTCAAGAAGTCCGGTCTTCAGGACGAAGTCGTCCGGCTGCACGTGGCTGATATGGTTTACAACGGCTGCGTGGATACGGCCCAGCTCTGGAAAGAACATGCCACCAAGGCCGGTCTGAAAATGGAAGTGGTAAAAGAGGCCAACGACGGTTACTGGGCCAAAGTATGGCGGGTGAAACCCTTCTGCGCCTCCTTCTGGTATGCCCGCCCCACCGTGGACTGGATCCTCTCCATGACCTATGTGTCTGACGCCTCTGCCAATGAATCCATGTGGAAAGTTCCCGCCTTTGACAAGCTGGTGAAAGAAGCCCGGGCGGAACTCAACTCCGACAAACGGCAGCAGATGTACCACGAGCTCCAGCAGAACCTCCACGACGACGGCTCCGTGGTCATCCCCATGATCGCCAACATCGTTGATGCCGCCTCCGACAAGATCGGTTACAACCCTGTGGCCGGCAATGTGGAGCTGGATGGTCTGAGGGCCTGCGAGCGCTGGTGGTTCAAGGCATAACCGGTCCATAGCGATTCCGGCGCCGCCCGCAGGCTTCATTTTGCGGACGGCGCCATCTCCCCGGCAGGTCCGGGACAGCATTATCCCGGATCCTGCCAGCAAAAAACGAGGATCCCATGAATTTCCTGTTTCCCATCATTGTCAAACGGACGGGATTTGCCCTGCTCACCCTGTTCGCCATTTCAATTTTAATATTTGCAGGTCTGGAAGCCCTGCCCGGGGATACGGCCCAGGCCATCCTGGGCCAGGGGGCCACCGAAGAAAACCTGGCTGCCCTGCGAAAAGAACTCAAACTGGACCTGCCCCTGGCCACACGGTATGCCAGCTGGCTGGGGGATCTTGCCCAGGGAGAGTTGGGTAACTCTCTCTCCAACGGCAGGCCCGTGGCCGACATGATCGGCTGGCGGTTTGAAAACACCCTGATCCTGGCCTTTTCAGCCGCAGCGGTTTCTATCCCCCTGGCCATTGTCTTAGGATTGATCTGCGCCCTGTACCAGAACTCCTGGCTGGACAAATTCCTGTCCACCTCGACTTTAAGCGCCATTTCTCTGCCTGAATTTTTCGTGGCCTACCTGCTCATCGTGGTCTTTGTGGTGCAGTTCGAACTCTTTCCATCCGTGGCCATCCTGAGGCCGGACATGGCCTTTTCGGAAATGGTCAACGTTCTGGTACTCCCCTGCCTCACCCTGACCCTGGTGGTGCTTGCCCACATGATGCGGATGACCCGGGCGGCCATTATCGGCGTGCTGTCCAGCCCCTATATTGAAATGGCCCGGCTCAAAGGGGTGCGCAGGGCTAAAATTATCTTTTACCACGCCCTGCCCAATGCCCTGGCTCCCATTATCAACGTGGTGGTCATGGATCTGGCCTGGCTGGTGGTTGGCGTCGTTGTGGTGGAAGTGGTCTTTGTCTATCCGGGAGTGGGACAGCTCCTGGTGGATTCGGTGTCCAAACGGGCTATCC
>JAKSBB010000738.1 GCA_022361315.1 Desulfobacterales bacterium | reverse complement strand
GAGACAGTAACGTTTGATGGTGTAGGGCAGATCGCCGCTGGGGGTGTTCTGGTCGACGCGGCTGTTGGGATAGACCGAGAGAATCTCGATGTGGAATGGGAGGATGGGATCGGTGAGGGTTCGGCCGGGCTTGAGGCGGGACTCGGGGACGACCCAGACGTCATCGCGGTCGGGATGGGAGGTGTCGATGAGGGCGAGCTCGAACTCTCGGATGTCCTCGGCGTAGTGGGCGGTCTGGCCTTTGACGAAGACGAACTGGGCTTCCTGTGCGACCAGGCCGGTGACGAGTTCGCTGAGCATGAGCGCGAGCAGGCCGAGGTGAGACAGGAGGATGCCGGATCGTTTCCATGTGTAGTGGAAGCGTGTGACCTGTGCGGCGAGGAGGTTGGTCAGCAGGAGGCCGCCGAGCAGCCAGCCGCCGGGGTAGGGGAAGCTGAATGAGGGCGCCTCGTAGCCGCCGGGGACGAAGATGGCGATGTCGATCCAGACGTAGAGGGAGCGGAAGTAGCCGTCGACGACGGGCCAGATGCCTTGGGTGGTTTGTGCGATGGTGCCGGCGAAGACGAGGAAGATGGACAGCGCCAGGAGGGTGACGGTGATCTTGAGTGAGGAGAGCCGATGGAGAAGCGAATCCAGGGCGGTCATGGGGCGCCCCCCTGCTGCGTTTCGGAGACGCGGAGGTTGGTGACGAAGGTTTCGAAGTCGCCGGTGAGTTCGGCGACGTGGTCGGCGGGGCCCATGAGCTTGAGATAGTAGGTCGCGCCGTCGAGGTCGAGCATGACCACGTCGATGGACAGCGGCGCATCGCCTGTGCCGACCATGGTGATGCGCTGCGCGGGAAGGCCTGCGATCTGGGCGGGTTGGATGACGGAGGGGATGTCGGCTTGCTCGATGGGGTCCATGCCGAGCTGGCTGCTGCGCCAGCGGTTGATGACCATCAGGAGCATGCGGGGATTGCTGACGAGTTGTGAGACGGTGATCTTGGTTTCGCGATCGCCGTCTGCTTTGGCGAAGGCGGCGAACTCACCCATGCCGCTTGGTGTGCGGGATTCCCAGCCGTCGGGCGGTGTGACGATGAGCTTGCGGGGTTGGGGGGAGGTTTCGTCGGTGGGATGCTGGCCGGGTGGGTGGTCGTGGCCGGCGTGGGCGTCGAAGGCGTGCTTGCGGGTGGGGTAGTGTTGGATGGGTTCTTCTTCGCACGCAGCCATGACCGTAGCGATGACGGTCAGCAACACGAGTGAGAGGACACGGGGTGGGTTTTTGTGATTCATGGCGGCTGGTCGGGCGATT
>JAKSBB010000194.1 GCA_022361315.1 Desulfobacterales bacterium | reverse complement strand
TTCTGGATGCCATGATCAAATCCGGAACCATCCGCAACGGCATGGTGGTGGATGGCGAGTGCATCACCTCGGCGGCGGAGGCGGCCATCAAAGAGATCGACAATGTATTTGATGAACAATTTGCCTCCTTAACCCTGGGCGATGCAGGTGCTGCTGTTATTCTGGACGGTGAGGCCAATGATGACGAAGGCATTGATTTTACCTATTTTCTCACGGCGGCGGAACATGCCGAACTTTGTATCGGTTTACCCAGTGAACAGGGTAACGGGATTGTCATGTACACCAAGGCGAAAGAAATCCACGATGCTGCCATCGACCTGATTGCCCCCCTGCTTGACGATGCCCTCGTGAAAAACGGGAGAGATATCGATGACTTTGATTATTACCTGGCCCACCAGACATCCACCCGGGCACTGGCATCCGGAGGCAGACGGCTGCAGCGGCATTTTGAAAAGGATATCGATCTGCTGATCAACGTTCCCCACTGCGGAAACACCGCATCCACCACCCATTTTGTGGCCCTGCACCGGTATTTAAAAGAAAACACCGTTAAGAACGGCACGCGGATCATGTTCGCCGCCCAGGCTTCCGGATTGGTACTGGGGTGTGTACTGGCTACGATTGGTAATATGGAGGTGTAACCATGGGTATTGTCATCAGATCAAATGCAGTTGAGTTGGAAGCGTATACCACACATGAACTTGTGGCCCCCCAACAGGGTGCCTTGGATTATTCAGTACTTGCAGCGGAAAAGTGTATCTTACAGGCCGGAATCGACAGATCTGAAATCGACCTTTTGATCAACACCGGCACCTACCGGGACAAAAATATCAATGAACCCTCAATCGCCTCCCTGATTCAAAAGCGGCTGAAAATCGGTCTGGATCCATTCCAAGACACATTCCAAAAGACCTGTTTTTCCTTTGACCTCAGAAACGGTGTGGTGGGCATGCTTTCAGCTGTCCAGGTGGCAAGTGCACTGATGCAGCAGAAAATGGTAAAGAATGCACTGATCGTATCCGGAGATGTCCACCCGACGAAATCCAAATCATCGGATTTCCCCTACACCCATATGGGCTCTGCAACCCTGCTTTCCTGGTCAGAGGATGAAAACAAGGGCTTTCAGAAGGTTATCCTTGATACCTCCGGCGGTGATTACCATGGGGTGGATGCCATGGTGAATCTTTCCGATCCGGAATCAAGGAACAAGGTGGATATTGAGATTCAGGAGGATTTCGGACAGAAACTCGCTGAATTTACGATCGAGATGTTCAAAAAACACGTGGCATCGGGAGAGATTAATCCCAAAGACATCAATCTGGCCATCATGTCCGAACCTGTCCCGGGATTCAGCAGAACCGTAGCAGATGCTGTGGGTCTGGAATGCCGGCTGCTGGATGATCTCTATGAAACCCACGGCAATGTGCTTTCATCGGCCCTGCCCCTGGGGTATAGTTTAGCCCTCGAACAAGGGCTGTTCAATGAGAACGACAACATTCTGTTTATCGGTGCCGGTTCAGGTCTCACCTTTGCCTGCAGCCTGTACAAGGCATAAGCCGGGGGTAACGCAAAAGCCGGCAACAACCGATAATCACCTGTTAAACCAATAAATTTCTGCGGGGTGCCCGGCGCATTCCCAGCGGCGCCCCGCAGTGAAACAACACGTTAAAAACAGCATGTTGTTTACCCCCCTGCCCCACCGGACTATTCTGCGATGTCTGGTGAAGCATGCCACCTTGATTTTCCAGACAAATCATGATTATTTCCCAATCTGTATAAAATGGCACTGACATCATTCTAAAGGAATAGGCCACATGAATAAAAAAGCCCTGATCACTTTATCAATACTGCTTTGGTTATTCCCAAACCCGGGTGTTCAGAGTGCTGAGCCGGAACTTACTTTCCAGAAAGTCCAAATCTTAGGAAGTTACGGCAACGGTGTGATCGTATTCCGGGACGGGTATTATGTTCAAATGATAGAGGGCTGGGGAACTAACGGGACTGTGGATTCCATACGAAGTGTCCGGCTGAACATTGCAGAAAATCCATTCGTTGAAGCCTTCCAGTCCACCTCCCGGGGTAACGGTTGCTACGCCCTCTACGAATCGAATCATAACGGAGGGCTTTTCTGTATTTTAGCTGTACGGGGTGTTGACTCAGGGGACTCCGGCTACCGGCAATTCCAGGGAAACAGATTACAGGTGGAATACACGGATGTAAATAATGACGGCTGGGATGATATCAAATTAACCGGGGTCATAGAATATTTGAGCGAGGGTGAAGAAAACATATCCAAGAGCGTTCCTTGCCAACGTGTTTTTGTCTGGAAGCAGGATGAAGACGCAACGGTTTCATTTTCTCCGAACGGTCAATACAGGGAAGACCTCAGTCTGAGACTCGGGTACGAGGAATATGACGGCCTTTATGATGCCGATGTAAAAGAGAGTCTTCTGGAGGAATAAAAATCCGGAAAGGCTGTGACCTTCGCCCCCCAGTATTGCCGGTCCGTAAAAATTCCCATAATCCTAAATATTCTGTTATATTGTGTTTTATTACACTCAAATGCATCATCCGGAACAGGGATGATCAAAGGAGTCCACATGAAATGCCT
>JAKSBB010000145.1 GCA_022361315.1 Desulfobacterales bacterium | reverse complement strand
TTTTTTGTTACCGTGGAAAACCCCTATGCCGGCCTCATTCCGGGAAAACGTCCGCCCCTGGCCACCAATATGTACGTGGAGGTGGCCCTTGCCGGCAGACCCTTGCCCGACCGCTTCGTCATCCCCAGAAGTGCCGTCCATAACAACCGTATCTATATCTGTACCAAGGACAACCGCCTTGAAATTCGTGAGGTGACCCTGGAACTGGCCATGGCTGACCTGGCGGTATTGAACGCGGGGGATACATCCGGGGCCCAACCTGTTATCCGGGAAGGCGAGCGACTGGTCCTGTCCGACCTGGTGCCTGCCATCCACGGAATGAAGCTGCTGCCCCGGGAAGACCCTGAGAAGGCAGCCCAGGTGAAGGCCAAAGCTGCCGGGGAGGCCATATGAACGCGTTCAAGGGCATGGTCTCTTTTCTGGCCGGCCATCCCACCGCCGCTAACCTGATGATGATCCTCTTCCTGGCGCTGGGGGCCATTTCCGTGGGGGACCTGAAACGGGAGACCTTTCCGGATTTCAGCATCAATGCCGTGGAAATAACGGCGGTGTATCCCGGTGCCACGGCGGAAGATGTGGAAGCCTCTGTCTGCCGCAGGATAGAGGATGCCATTGATTCGGTGAGCCATATTGCCGAAGTCCGGAGCACGGCCATGGAAAATTCCGCCAGGGTGGTGGTTGAGATGATGGATGAGGGGGACATTATCCAGTTCTTCAACGACATTAAAACCGAGGTGGAAGCGGTCAGTGATTTCCCGGAGCAGCTGGAAGATCTCATCGTCAAGCAGATCAACCGGACGGACCAGGTGGTTTCCATCGCCGTCACAGGTCCCATGGACCCCGTGCATCTCAAGTTTTATTGTGACGACCTCAAGGACCGGTTGAAGCAGACCGACCTGATCTCCCAGGTGGAAATCCTGGGGTTCTCCGGCCATGAATTTCTCATTGAAATCCCCCTGTACAACATGATGCGGCTGGGGCTTTCCGTTTCAGATATCGAATCGGCGGTGGCGGCCCAGAATATCGATCTGCCGGCCGGCAGCCTGGAAACCGAGGAGACCGACATCCTTCTGCGGTTCACCGAAGAGCGCAAGTCGGTTCCCGAATTGGGCAATCTGGTGGTTGTCTCGTCAAAGACCGGGGCGGAAATCCGGCTGGCCGAGATCGCCAGGATTACGGACCGGTTCGAAGACGAAGAGAACAAGATCCTTTTCAACGGCCGCAGGGCAGGACTTCTCCAGATCAACAAGACCAAAACCGAAGATGCCCTGGACATCATGGACGCGGTGGCGGAATTTCTGGAAAAGGAACGGGCCCAGGCCCCGCCGGGTATGGCATTTGAGCTGACCCAGAACGTATCCACCATCGTGCGGGACCGCCTCCAGATGCTGGTGAAGAACGCCCTCCAGGGGCTGGTCCTGGTCTTCTTTGCCATGGTGCTTTTCTTTCCCTTCAAGTTTTCCTTCTGGGTGGTCATGGGACTGCCGGTATCCTTTGCCCTGACCTTTTTCTTCATGAACCACCTGGGGCTTTCCCTGAACATGCTGTCCATGGTGGGGCTGCTCATCGGGGTGGGTATCCTCATGGATGATGCCATCGTAATTGCAGAAAATGTGGCCGCCAATCTGGAGAAGGGGAAGAACGGATTCCGGGCCACGGTGGACGGTATCACCGGTGTGGCCCCGGGGGTGTTCTCTTCGTTTCTGACCACCTGTTTTGTATTCGGTGCCCTGGCCCTGAGCATGAAAGGAGACATCGGCAAGGTTTTGTACGTCATCCCGGTGATCCTGATCCTTACCCTTTCGGTGAGCCTGGTGGAAGCCTTCGGCATCCTGCCAAACCACCTGGCCCATTCCCTGCGCCACAACGGTGGTGTGACAACGCCGAACCGTTTCCGGCGGGGTATTGAACGGGCCCTGGGCTGGACCCGGGAGAAAGTGCTGGGGTGGATCGTGGACCGGGCCATTGATTATCGTTACCTCTTCGTGGGGCTGGTTATCTTTGCATTTATCGCGTCCATTTCCATGATTGCCGGCGGCGTCCTCAAGGTCCGGGCCTTTCCGGAGATCGACGGTGACGTGATCCAGGCAAGGATTCTCTTCCCCCAGGGTACCCCCCTTTCCCGTACCGAAATGTATGTAAACCGTCTGGCGGATGCGGCGGAGCAGATCAACCGGGAAATGACCCCGGATCAGCCGGGGGGGGCTGACCTGATTGAAAATACATCAATACTCTATAATACCAACGCCGATGCCGGTGAAACCGGTCCCCACGTGGCCACCGTTTCCCTGGACCTGCTGAGTGCCGAGATCCGCACCGTCACCATTGACGACATCGTCAACCGCTGGCGTCATCTCACCGGCAATGTGCCCGATGCCATCGCCCTGGCCTTTAAGGAGCCTGCCATCGGACCGGGAGGGCTGCCCATTGAGATCCGTCTCAAAGGTACCCATCTGGACGAATTGAAGCAGGCTTCCACCCGCCTGATCAACTGGCTGTATCAATACCGCGGGGTCTCGGACCTCTACGATGATCTGCGCCCGGGTAAACCTGAAATCCGGATCACCCTCAAAAAAGGAGCCAAGGCGCGGGGCTTTGACGCCCGCATGGTTTCCTCACAGTTGCGGGCCGCCTTTTACGGCGCCACCGCCTCCGAGATGATCGTCCGGGACGAATCCTACGAAGTCAACCTGAGGATCGCCGATCCCGACCGGGGCAGCATTGCCGGTCTTGAGAATTTTTACCTGATGAACGGTGACGGAGAACGGGTGCCATTAAGTTCCGTGGCCAACGTAACCCAGTCCCGGGGGTATGCCGGCATCCGACGGGTGGACGGTATCCGTACCGTCACCGTCACCGGCGACCTGGACACCACCCAGGGGAATGCGGCGGATATTATCGCAGATACCAAAGCACGTTTCCTCCCTGAATTACAGCGGGATTTTCCCGGCATTTCCACCGGGCTCGAAGGCCAGGAAAAGGAGATGAAAACCTCCATGGGCGGGATGCTTCAGGCCTTGGGTATCGGCATCTTCGGGGTGTTCTGCCTCCTGAGCTTTCAGTTCAAATCCTACCAGGAACCCCTGGTGGTCATGGTCACCATCCCCTTTGCCTTCATCGGGGTGATCTGGGGCCACATGATCATGGGGCTTGAGATCGCCATGCCCTCCATCATGGGATTTATCTCCCTGGCCGGTATCGTAGTGAACGATTCCATCCTCCTGGTGACCTTTGTGAAGGCCCACACAGCCAGGGGCGAAAGCGTGGTTCAGGCCGGTAAGCTGGCGTCGAGGGAACGCTTCCGTGCCGTGCTTCTGACCTCGGTTACTACCATCGCAGGGCTGTTGCCCCTGCTGGCCGAACGGTCGCTTCAGGCCCAGATTCTTATTCCCCTGGCCTGCTCCATCGTGTTCGGTTTGATGGTGTCTCCGGTGCTGGTGCTGGTGGTGGTGCCCAGCCTTTACGGCATTCTGGGGGACTTCAATCTGGTGCGGATCGAACGGGAGGATTCATAAGTGTTTTAATACCTTAAGCTTCCCATGACCGGTCTTTGCTTGACAGATCGGGCAATTCGTTCTATAGACGTCTCCGACTGATTATCCACCCCGGAGGCGTAGTAATGATGCACCGTATTTTCCGGCCGGATACCGTTGCGGGACGGATCCGGCTGTATTCCATTCTAATGGCTTGTCTGCCCTTGTTGTTCGTCACCGTTGTCTTGTTCTTTTTTATTCGCAATGACACCATTGAGGATGCCCAGAAAACCCTGGCCGAGCAGTCGGAATCCCATAAAATATTCATTGAGGAATGGTTCCAGGGGCGGATAAACGATGTGGCTTTTCTTGCACAGGTCCAGGCGGTGCGGCAGGGGGATATAGACCAGTGCCGGCATATTTTCAGGGAGTTTGACAATACCCATGAGGATATTTCCGCCGTGGTGATGGTGGGTCCACACGGGAAGACCATTGCCGATTCTCTGGGCAGTATCACGGTTGACGTGTCGGACCGGGAGTACTTCATCCGGGCCCGTGCCGGTGAGCCTCATGTGACAAAGGTTATTATTGGCCGGACCTCGGGCAAGCCCATCATTATATTTTCTCATCCGTTGACCCGGCCCGACGGGACATTTGGCGGGCTGGTTTTTCTGGCCGCCAGGCTGACGGCAATCAATGCGCTGATGAACAACCTTCAGTTCGGCAATACCGGGGAAACCTATATCCTCAACCGGGAAGGATATATGCTGACGGAGTCCCGGTATCTCGACCTGCTGAAATCCGAAGGCAGGGTCGCGAATACGGCTGTCATGGAAATCAAAACCAACAGCAGAATACTGACGGAGGCACTGACCGGGGGACAGCCCGAAGGCCCCTATGTGGATTACCGCGGCGCCAAAGTACTTGGGGCCAGCCAATGGACCAAAGGTGGCAGCTGGCTGATCGTTTCGGAAATTGATTACGCGGAAGCCACCCGTTCTCTTTACCCGTTCCTGGCTGCACTGCTGGGGGGATTTATCCTTACACTGTTCTGCCTGATACCCGTGCTTCTCCGTGTGGCCCACTCCATAGCCCACCCCCTGGAACGCCTGAACAAGGTGACCCGGGACATGGCCGCCGGCAGATTCGGGCGGACCCGGGATGAATTGTCCTTCAAGGGCGCACCCAGGGAAGTCGGCCAGCTCGTGGATACATTTTCGTCAATGCACACCCGGGTGGATGAAACCCTGCGTCAGCTGGAAAATGCAGCGGTAACGGATCAGCTCACCGGATTACCCAACCGGCGGTTCCTGATGGAAGAGGGGGCCAGGGTTGTCAGCATTGCGGTGCGGGCAAACCAACCGTGCAGCCTGTTCATGGTGGATATCGATCACTTTAAGAAGATCAACGATACGTACGGCCATGGGGCCGGAGACAAGGTGCTCAAACAGATTGCCGGTGCGTTGAGCGATATCGCAAGGTCTTCGGATATCGTTGCCAGATACGGGGGAGAGGAGTTTGCCGTGGTTGCCCCGGGGGCGGACATGACCCTGGCCCGGAATTTGGCGGAACGGTTACGCCAGGGCATTGCATCCATGACCTTTAACACGGAGGAACAGCCCATTTCCTGCACGGTTTCCATCGGTATCTCTGATACTTCCGGCCAGGCAAGGTTTGACGCCGACGCTTACGAGATTATGCTGGGAAGTGCCGATAAAGCCCTGTATCAGGCCAAGGCTTCCGGTCGTAATGCGGTCCGTGCCTATGGTGACATAAAGATTCTTCGTATGCCGGAGTCCATCGAAACAAACTCCTGATTTAAATAAAACTTCACATTGTGGTTGACGGTTGATTTGTCAATGTTTAAACTGTAGGACAGTTTGACTGTTTGATTTGAATCGGAGATAAATATGGCCCTCAGCTTTACAAAGATGAAGCCCCAAAAGTCCTACCAGCACGTGGTGGAGCAGATTCAGACCGCAATTTTCGACGGGGACATCGCTCCGGGAGAACGCTTGCCCTCTGAGATGAAACTCAAGGATATGTTTGAAACCAGCCGGGGAACGGTGCGGGAGGCGCTCCGGGTGCTGGAGCACAAGGGCCTTGTGAGCATACGTACCGGTGTAAAGGGCGGTGCGCGGGTGAATCCGGCCAACTCCGAAGCCATGAAAACGGGGATGGAAACCCTGATCCGCCACAAGAAAGTCTCCCTGGCACATCTGGCGGAATTCCGGGAACTGCTGGAAGGCCATGCGGCGGAACAGGCGGCGCAGACTGCCGAATCCGGGGATATCGACTGTCTTGAAGATATTCTTGAAGACATCCGTACCCATGTGGCAGCCGGTCCTGAAGACTGGGATGACTTCAACCGCCTGGATGCCCGGTTTCACCAGACCCTGGCAGAGATTGCCGGAAACCCCCTGCTGGAAGCAAATCTCAAGACCATCCATGATAATATCCACGCCTATTTTCATCAGTATCTGCCCTTTTCCGCCGAGGCGCTCGCAGATGATGTCCGCGACCTTGAGACCATCCTGTCAGCCGTCCGCGACGGCGATGCCCAAAGCGCCGGAGAGGCGGCAAGACAGCATGTGGCCAAATTCAGCCGGCTGATGGAAACGAGCATGCCGGGTGCGGGCAGTTAAGGAGTCTTTCGTGGCAGACTATTCCCCATACATATTCAGGATTCAGCGGTACAGCATCCATGACGGTCCCGGCATCCGGACCACCCTCTTCTTTCAGGGCTGTCCGTTGGCCTGCCGCTGGTGTCATAACCCGGAAAGCCAGGCCATGCACCAAAAGATATCCGAAACAGAGGTGCCGGACCTTGTGGACAGACTTCTCCGGGAAATCGAGAAGGATTTGATCTATTACGACGATTCCGGGGGCGGGGTCACCTTGTCCGGCGGAGAACCTCTGTGCCAACCCGAACTCCTTTGGGCACTGATTGCAGCCTGCCGGGAGAGGGAGATTCATACCTGCCTGGATACTTCCGGATATGCACCGGCCGATGCTCTGGAACGGGCCGCCCGGGCAGCGGACCTTGTCCTCTATGATATCAAGGCTGTGGATACCCTGCTGCACGAGCGGATCACCGGGAAACCCGTGGCCAGGGTTTTGGAAAACCTGGTGCGTCTGGACCGGCTTGATACCCCCTGTCGCTTAAGATTCCCACTGATACCGGGATATACGGACAGTGAAGAAAATATATCTGACATTCTGGATTTCCTGGGGGGACAAAACTGTTTCCGGGATATCCACATCCTGCCATACCACAATACTGCCGAAGCCAAATACCGGCAGTT
>JAKSBB010000564.1 GCA_022361315.1 Desulfobacterales bacterium | reverse complement strand
TCCACATATTCGATGGTCACCTGGGATTTGCCGTCGGGCCGCAGGAAATCCAGGGCACCGTTCTTACGGACCTGGGTCAGACGATTGGTGAGCTTGTGGGCGTAGATAATGGGCATGGGCATCAGTTCTTCGGTTTCATTGGTGGCAAAACCGAACATCAGTCCCTGGTCACCGGCACCCTGTTCCTTGAAAAGTCCGGCACCTTCGTCAACACCCTGGGCAATATCTGCGGACTGCTGGTCAATACTGGTAATGACGGAGCAGGTCTGCCAGTCAAAGCCCATGTTGGAAGAGTTGTATCCGATATCTTTGATGGTCCCTCTGACCACTTCGGAGATATCCACGTAGCAATCGGTGGTAATTTCACCGGCCACCATGGCAAGACCTGTGGTCACCATGGTTTCGCAGGCTACGCGGCAGCTTTTATCTTCTGCCATGATGGCATCCAGGATGCTGTCTGAGATGGCGTCGGCCACTTTGTCCGGATGGCCTTCGGTAACAGATTCAGAGGTAAATAGGGAGGATTGTTTTTCTGACATGCTGTCTCCTTCTATTGCGTGTATATTATTTAAATTCTTGGTAACTTTTCTGGTATCAGTCTTGATAATCGTTGTCTATTTTGCATTTGGAAATTATCCCCTACCTAATAGATGTTTTAGCCATTTTTGTCAATGAAAAGAAAAAATATATCAATATATGTTCATATTCGTATAACCCATCGAAATTCCCTTGACAAGAATCCCGCTTTGATGCAGAACCGTATGAACTTCACGCATTCAACCATATACGGAGAAAATATGACTGAAACATCCGAAACAAGAATTACCGGTATCGGCAATACCCTGGTGGACATCCTCATCAATGAAACCGATGCATTTCTGGAATCCTTTGGCAAAGAAAAGGGCGGAATGACCCTGGTGGGCCCGGAAGTCCACCGGGAGATCCTGGCCAAAACAGACCAGACCCCGGCGGTTGTTCCCGGGGGTGCCACCTGCAACACCATTGTCGGGGTTGGCCGTCTGGGGGGCGAAGCCAGATTCATCGGCTGCCGGGGCAATGACAATTTCGGGGAAGACCTTGAGGAACAGATTAAGGCCTGCGGGGTGAAACCGAAATTTTTCCAGGCGGACGACACCCCCACGGGCAAGGCGCTGTCCGTTGTGACCCCGGATGCCCAGCGTTCCATGTTTACCGACCTCGGGGCTTCGGTAAAATTGGATCCGGCCCGGGTGACCAAGGATCTGTTTGCCGACACCGCCATTGCCAATGTCGAAGGCTACCTGCTCTTTAACCCGGACCTGATGAACGCCGCAGTACGGGCTGCAAAAGAAGCAGGCACCCGTATCGCCCTTGACCTTGCCAGCTTTGAAGTGGTTGAAGCAGCCAAAGACATTCTGCCGGATCTCATCCGGGATTATGTGGATATCCTGATTGCCAACGAAGATGAGGCAAAAGCCTATACCGGCCATACGGATGAGGCAAAGGCCCTTGAAGCCCTGTCCAAAGACGTTGACTATGCTGTGCTTAAGGTGGGCAAGCGGGGCAGTTATGTCTCATTTGAGGGAAATACCCACAGGATCCAGCCGGTATCCGGCAATGAACCCGTAGACACCACCGGCGCCGGCGATCTGTGGGCGGCAGGTTTTCTTTACGGCCTTGCCCATGGGTTGTCCATTGAAAAATCCGGAGAACTGGGATCCGCCTGCGGTTATGAGGTCTGCCAGGTGATGGGCGCCCAGATTCCCGATGAAGGCTGGGATCGCATCCGGGCGCTGCTCTAAATTCAATCCCCGACAAATCCAAAAAGGCAGCACCCCGCTTATCGCACGGTGCTGCCTTTTCTTTTAATTCAACAGAAAGCGGCTATTTAAAAACCACCTTGTACACATCCTTATAGGTTTTGGCAAAGTGGAAGTCGATCCCCTCCTTGATATGCTCAGGCAGTTTCTTGAATGCGCTTGAGCAGCCCTCCGGAAGGATAATCTCTTTAATGCCCACCCTGCGGGCGGCAATGATCTTCTCTTTAATGCCCCCCACCGGCAGAACCTCACCCGTCAGGGTCACCTCACCGGTCATGGCAAGGGGCCTGTCAATGGCACGCCCCGTGGCAAGGGAGATCAGGGCGGTTGTCATGGTGACCCCGGCGCTGGGCCCGTCTTTGGGGGTGGCCCCTTCAGGCACGTGAAGGTGAAGAAACGTATTGTCAAAATAATCTTCCTCAACCCCGTAGGCCTTGGCATTTGACCGGACGTGGGAATGGGCGATGGAGGCGGACTCCTGCATGACGTCCCCCAGCTTACCGGTGAGTTTGAAACCCGGATTTTTACCGTGTACCCGTACCGCTTCAATGGGCAGGGTGGCCCCGCCCATACGGGTCCAGGCAAGTCCGGTCACGACGCCTACGCCTTTCATCCGTTTTTCTGCTTTGAAAATCGGCGGTCCCAGGAGTTTTTCCAGCGACTTGATATTGATCCGGATCTTTTCCGTTCCCTCCTTGAGAATTTTAACGATGCTCTTTCTTATGATCTTGTTCAGCAGTTTCTCAAGATTTCTTACCCCGGCCTCCCGGGCGTAGCCTTCCACCAGGTGGCGGATGGTGGGATCAGTGATAGTAATGATATTTCCGTTGAGTTTGTTCCGCCGGAGCAGTCTGGGCCAGAGATGTTTTCTGGCGATCTCCACCTTTTCCTCGGTGATGTAGCCGGACAGGTTAATCCGGTCCATTCTGTCCAGCAGCGGTCCCGGAATGGTGTCCAGGGCATTGGCCGTGCAGATGAACAGCACCTTGGACAGGTCGATCCTCAGGTCCATGTAATGATCCAGAAATTCTGAATTCTGCTCGGGATCAAGTACCTCAAGCAGGGCAGATGCAGGATCACCCTGGTAGGAGGCACCGATCTTATCGATCTCGTCCAGCATGATGACGGGGTTGGCCACCTCCGTATCCTTGAGCGCCTGTACCAGCTTGCCGGGCAAGGCCCCCACATAGGTACGGCGGTGTCCCTTGATCTCAGCTTCGTCTCTCATGCCGCCCAGGGAGAACCGGTAAAACTTTCGTCCCAGCGCCTCGGCAATACTCTTACCGATGGAAGTTTTACCCACACCCGGAGGGCCAACGAAAAGGATGATGGACCCCGAAATATCCTTTTTATATACGCCTGCCGCAAAAAACTCGATGATCCGCTCCTTGACGTCGGCAAGACCGGCGTGGTCACGGTCCAGGATTTCTTCGGCCCGTTCAATGTCGATATTATCCTCGGAAAAAACACCCCAGGGGAAAGAGGTCACCCAATCCAGGTAGTTCCGGGTTACCCCGTACTCGGAAGATCCGGTTTCCAGAACGGACAATTTTTCAATTTCCTCGTCAAACCGTTTGACCACATGCTCGGGCGGATCCAGTTCGGCAAACCGCTCTTTGAACTTGTCCACATCCGAGGTTTTATCATCCTTCTGCATCCCCAGTTCTTTCTGGATGGCCTTTAGCTGCTCCTTCAGGAAAAACTTGCGTTTGTTGTCATCCACCTTGGTGTTGATGTCCTTCTGGATCTTTGACTGCAGCTTGGCGATCTCGATCTCTTTCTGGAGTAGCATCATCACTTTTTTCATCCGTTCCAGAATGGACTCTTCCTCCAGAATATCCTGAAGTACATCCCCGTCGGCCGTGGTGATTCCGGCGGCGAAATCGGTCAGCGGCGACGGCTGATCCGGAGAAAACCGCCCCAGATACTGCTTGAGATCCTCTGAATACAGCGGATTCAGGGAAAGCAGTTGCTTAATGGCGGAGATGATGGAAATGGCATAGGCCTTCACCTCATCCTTATTGTCCTCGGAGGGTTCGAGATATTCCACCTGGACCACGAAGGGCGGCTTATCCGACAGGAATTTCTTGATCTTGAACCGTTCAAGGCCCTGGGCGATAAACTGGAGGTGGCCCTCCACATCGACGATATTCAGCATACGCACCACGCAGCCGATTTCAGGAAAATCGTCCTTGTATACGTATTTCCCCTTCACCTCTTTCAGATAAGACAGTCCCAGCAGATTCTGGGATTCTTTGGTGGCCTTCATCAGGGTTTCTTCCCAGCGCTGTTTGGAGACCATCAGGGGCTGGACCTGAGCAGGCAGATGTGGGCGGCCGGTGATAGGCACCAGATAGAGGATGTTGGGCTTCTCACTCTGGGGGATCAACTGGCCCTTGGCATTCTCTTCATCATCTATAACGACTTCAGGTGTAATGGGTTTGCTTTCATCGCTCATGGGTCACCTCAAATTTTCTCAAGTTCAGATTGTCTGATTCGTTGGATTGGACACTTCTTCATACTATAATCAAAATATCCGGGCTGACAATACCCTGTTCTTTTTTAAACCAACCTGTAATCACCCGGTGTGAACATCTTCGCCCCGGATCGTCATTTCCTTTGGTGGTTCCTAAAAGCAGCAAGATCCATACCATTGCCCTGTGGCAACGGTATGGATCTTGGTCGAATTTAAAGCTGAGGAGACACCGTCCCCTGTTTTTTATTTACAGATGAACTCCTTGTGCTCTGCGCACCCGTCATCAGCCCGGGAGGCGCAACCGCTGCAATTTGAGGTGCTTCCGCAGCCGCACTCCCCCTCCCCTTTGTACATTCTGACAAAGCTTCTGATGGTGAAACCCAGGGCGGCGGCGACAATCAGGCCTACAATGAAATTTTCCATGGGTAGCTCCTCCTATTATCGGTTAAAGAATCAGTTTGCCCGCCTGGTATACGGCTACGGAGAGGCTGAATGCCAGTGCAGTGTTGAAACCAACCGAGAATCCAGCCCATTTCCATGACCCTGTCTCCCGTGCGATACAGACCACG
>JAKSBB010000500.1 GCA_022361315.1 Desulfobacterales bacterium | reverse complement strand
TGTGCCACCGGACCGTATGACACGGAACTATCCAGGTGACGATGAATGACCAGCCGGAGCATATTTTGGATATTTACCACGGAGAGGTGACGATAGTACCCGGCCACTTCCGGATCGAATATAAATCCCTTTTTTTTCAGGGACTGATCGTCCAGTGATCCCCGAAGGGCATAGATGGTCTTGCCTTTGGGCCGGACCTGCTCGGTAAGAAAGGATTCCAGCTCTCTGCCCATGACATCCACAACAATCAGGGAGGCCCCATTGATGGCTGCCGTCATGGCTGCAGGCTCCCGAACCGTATCGTCACCGGTGATGATACGGATATCCACCTTCGTCCCAAGCCCGCTTACCGCCAGATTCGCCACGTAAGAGTTGGCGTCAAGCACCATAAACACCAGATCTGCGCTGCGGGCATGGGCCGGCAGCAGAGAAATCATCACAATTGTTATCAGAACATAAAACCGTTTCATATGATTAATCCGGTATATAAATCATGGAGCCGTTTTCAAGTTTATAGGCCGTACCCAGCCGCTCGCCTTTGCCTTTGGCCTTGTCCTTGGTCACTTTCATGGCGTCGATTTTCCGCCCCTTTTTTTCAATGATTTCGATCTGGCCGTCCGAGGATTTTTTCACGATGGTGAGTTCGGAATTTTGGTTCAGCAGGTCTTCCATATGATAGGCACCGAACAGGGCAATGAGCAGTCCCACGATAAATACCAGCCCCAGGTCAAAAAGGTTGGCCACCCCGGACATGGGATCGTTGTCCGAAAAACCGGTGCCCCGGTTCTGACTGCGTTTAAGATACTTCATCCCCTGGTTTCCTTCCGGGTGGTATCCTTCCGGGTCAGCAATTCAGCGGCCAGTTCCAGGTTCTTTATATCCTGCTCCACCCAGCGGCGCTGAACCGTGAAGAAAAAGTAAGCCAATAGTCCCAGCGCCATACCCACCACCGTGGTGGTGAAGGCAACCACCAGATCCTGGCTGAGCTGCCCCAGGTCCCCCTGCCCCAATGCAGCCAGGCCGGTGCCCATGGGGATGAGGGTACCGATGAGACCCAGCCCCGGGCCGATGCGAATGATCATTTTCAGGGTATCCAAGGATTTCCACATGCCGTGCTCCGCATCCCGCAGCAGGTTCAACACCCGAACCTCGTCCGCCGGCCCGGTGAGGCCTTCCAGTTTCTTCAACACCCGGGCCACAGAAAGGGGCAGATCACCTTCCCAGGTACCGGCCAGGATCTTTTCCGGTAGCGTTTCCGGGTCTTTTCCGTTTCTTCGACGGTCCAGCCAGGTGCGAAAAAACGAGCCGGAATAGACCAGCATCCATACAAAAAGGCATGCCAGAATAAAGAGCACCGGCAGAAACAGGGAGGAGGCAATGAGATAAATAAAGGTTTTTAAAAGGGCAATAATCTGCATAATTGTATTTACACGTTCCGTTTAAAAGGGTGGTTTATATGACTGAACGGTTTGAAGAATCCGATGGCCAGGGCAGTGAGGGCAATGCCCGTCACCCATGCCTTGTCCGCAGTCAGGGAGACGGGCACATCCGAAAGGGATATCCGATAGATCCGGTCCAGATCTGAAAACTGGGGAACAACGATCACGGACAGGAGAAAGTAGACGGCAAGGTAGAGCATGAGGGCCCCCAGACTTTGTTCCGCAAAACCCTCCGCCCCGTTTCCCCTCGCCAGCCAGGCACCACCAAAGGCGGCAATCAGGCTCACGGAAATAAACCCCAGATAGAGGGTCAGGCCAACCAGAGGCGCGTCCGGGTAAAGCGCAGTGACAAACCCCATGGAGAGCAGGATAACAGAAAAACAGACCGGGCAGGGAATCACCAGGGCCATCCAGGTTCTTGACCTCTTTTCCCCGGTGCCGTGATCCTTCCGGAGCAGACCGATCCCCCAGACCAAGAGCAGTCCCGCTAACACAAAGTGGATGGTCATCCCGCTTTTGAAAAACGCCTGGAGAAGATCCAGATGGGCGGTGAGGTCAATGTGGTGGATTAAAAGTGCGGCGCCGCCGAACACCAGGCCGTAGCCTAAGGCAAACAGCAGGGATAATTTCAATCGTTTTAAACCACCCGGTGATTTGATGAAGAGGTAGGCCAGACCACCGCCGCTTTTCAGGGCAAAGGCAGCCGTTGACATGAAGATGCCTAAAACAAGGGTTTTCAATTCCATGGAAAAACGAGCCTCCGTACCATTGCGTTAACAAAAGGTCCGGGGCGCCCTGATTTTTCCTCAGACGTAGCCTTCCCTTGTCCACGGGGAACGGCAGATAACCCTCAATTCCAGGCAGGTCTTCTGACTTTCGGATCTTCCTTGTGCTGCGCCTTCCCGGCCAATCAGCCAGTGGCATCCTGCAGCACGCGTCCCCGATTACAGCGGCGGGCCCGTCCCTGATTTCCACAGGGTTCCCTTCAACCCGGATAGCCAAAGGCCTTTCAAATCTAAGCAGTTCTGATAGTAAGCTATACGGATTCAGCCGTTTCCGGCACCTGAAATCAGCATGAGTTATTGAAAATTCATACCGGGTTGTCAAGAAGAATTTCACACCGGGCTTGTTTTGCCGCAATACCTGGTGTAATTTGCAACTCCTGAATTAAACAGAGCGAATGTTTCGTGAATTTAACGTATTGAAAGGGTAGTCATGGATTGGGAGTTAGTATTTGCCGCGGTTGCCGTCACCGGTGCCAGCGTCATCAGAGGATATACCGGTTTCGGCTTTGCCATGATCTGTGCCCTCTGCCTGGCCCTGGTCTTTCCTCCGGCAACCGTGACACCTGTGATTCTCTGCCTGGATATACTCGGCAGCCTATGGCTGTTCTATAAGGTGCACCACCTGGTGGACTGGCGGGGGTTGGCCCGGATCGTTCTGGGGGCGGCAATCACCCTGCCCCTGGGGACCATGGCCCTGGTCCATGTGCCGGTGACGCCTGTCCGGATTTTCATCTCTCTGATTATTCTCTGCGCGGCAATCGCCCTGCTTCGCCAGAAGACCATGCGCAAGAATACCGGTCCACGGGCCACCACTGCCGTGGGCATGTGCGCGGGATTTCTGTCCGGCCTGGCCGCATTGGGCGGACCGCCGGTCATCCTGTTTTACTATTCCTCCGACCGCCCCGTGGCGGTATCCCGGGCCTCCATGATCGCCTTTTTCCTGGTGGTGGATATTCTGGCCATCGGTGCCTGCTATGTCAGCGGACTGATGTCGGAGCGGGTAATTCATCTGTCCCTGTGGATGGCGATCCCCCTGGCAGTGGGTATCGGTATCGGCAATGGGTTATTTCAGAGATTCCGGAATGAGGCGGCCTTCCGGCGGCAGGTTATCTGGCTGCTGATCGTGCTGTCCGTGGTCTCCCTTTTCAAATCCCTTCTTTTTGGGTAGGTTTTCTTGAGCCGCAGGCGGCAAGTATGATATGGATAAGGATTCATCTGACCAAGATTGGAAGACATCATGTCTGAGTATAAGCAGGTATTCAATTTAGGCACCTATCTTAAATTTGCGCTGGCAGAACTGACGCAGATCAAGATTTATATCATGGCCTCCATTATCGGTTTCATTATCTGCTTTTTCACGGATCATTACAGCACCGTTCCCTTTATCGTCCCCCTCATTGTCCAGGTGATTTCCAGGTCCGGCGTGAAATACCGCCAGCGCCACCTCAGTGCCCTGGTGGAACTGCCGGCCCAGACCGAAGCACCGGTCTTCATCATGGACCGGAACGGGGAAATCCTTCTGTCCGTGGGAAAAACCCAGGATCTGTTCAGTGAGTATCGGATTACCCGGATTCAGGAATTAATCGGTCCGGGTCTGCTGGATCCTGTGGTTGGTATGGCCAAGAACGGTAATGGCGGAGACACGCACGCCCCAAGCGTCGAAGCCTTTTCAGACATTACCTTGAAATGGTACGATATCAAGGCCAAGGCCATGGAATCCAAAGAAAGCGAGGGCAAAATACTGGTCTGGTTCCAGGACATCACCCTGAGAAAAATCTTTGATTTCAGACTCCAGGATCTTGTCCGTTACTCCGGTACCCTGCTCTACACCCTGGAACATGTGGTGGCATCGGGGGATGCCTTTCAAACTTTGTCGGCCTTCCTGCTGAAGGATTACGACGCCGTCTTCATTACCCGGACAGATGAAGAAAAAAATCTGGTGGGTGCCGTATTCAAAAACAGGGATGACCGGGTGGAAACATCCGATGTGATTATGATTCCCAAAGAATCACTGGCCCCCATCAACATATCCCGGAAAAGGGCGGAAATCATATCGGATGACATGGAAAAGTATGACTCCCCGGAGGCCTTTCTGAAGAAAAACCCGTTGGATCCCAGGGTGCTGGATTTCATCGGTGTCCCCATCCGTAACTTCATTACCTATAACGAGGCAGACCTCTCCATCATTGCCTTTAACTTTAAATCCAAGATCACGGCCTATGAAAAACGCTTCTTTGAATTCCTGGTGAACAACTACCGGACCATGGTCATGCTGGTGGACCTTGAAAAGAAACGAAAGGACAGGGCCGGCGATTGTATCGGTCAAGATGCTTGACCTTTTCACCGGATAATGCAACAACTTCCCCATTAAACTATAAGAGTTACGCCCGAAATCCGGGCAGATAAAATGACGCAAGCGCCGAATTCTAAATCAATGAGCGAACCGATTGAAGAGATCACCTGTCCCACCTGCGGCACAAAGATCACCGTATCTGACCCCTCGCCCGATACCGGACCGGATTATCCCGTGATTCAGGACGCCCACGCTCTGGAATGGATGGCCGGACCGGACCGGGACATGACCTGGTATGAGGCGAAACAATGGATCGCATCGCTCCAGGACCTGATCCCGGACCGAAAATGGCGGCTGCCCGCAGATGATGAACTCAAGGCGCTTCTGCCCCGGTTCAGCAGAGACCTGAACACCTCCGGCTGGTGGATATGGTCTGCCGACCAGGACGGCCCCCTGTCGGCCAGGGGACTGGATGTCAGACGGGGAGAAGTCTGCACCGGCGGCCGGGAACTGGGCGGCGGCGGCAGGGTCGTTGCCGTCCGACCGAAAACAAGTCACCCCCATACCCAGAATAAAGGAGACTAATGTCAGCACCACTCAATAAAAAGGAAGCCAAACGCATCGCCACCCGCAAACGAATTCTGGACACGGCAATCTATCTCTTTGCCCGCCTGGGATACCACAAGACCACCATTCAGGACATTGCCTATCATATCGGCATGACCACCGGGGCGGTGTTTCACCATTACAGTTCAAAGACGGACATCCTTGACGAAGTGCTGGAAGTGCTGAATAAAAGTTTCGACCCCTATATTGAATATCTCGAAAAAACCGACCACACGGATTACGATGCCATGGTGTCCGGCATTAACGATATTTTCCTGGACCGCTTCAACCACCAGCCATCCACCATTATCGCCCTGTCATCCCTCACCGCAGAATTCAGCGGCATCCGCGGCCCCATCATCTCCAAATGCCAGGCCATTTACGACCGGTT
>JAKSBB010001111.1 GCA_022361315.1 Desulfobacterales bacterium | reverse complement strand
CGATGCCATGGGAGAACTGCCCCGTGCCATTGAAAATGTTGAATTTGCCTGCGGGGCACCGGAACTCCTCAAAGGGGAGCACTCAAAAAATGTCGGGCCTGCCATTGATTCCTGGAGTGAATACCAGCCCCTGGGGGTGGTTGCCGGGATCACCCCGTTTAACTTCCCTGCCATGGTCCCCTTCTGGATGTGGCCCCTTGCCGTGGTCTGCGGCAATACCTTTGTTCTCAAGCCCTCCGAGCGGACACCCTCTGCATCCATGTTCCTGGCAGAGCTTGCCCTGGAGGCAGGGTTGCCCCAGGGCGTCCTGAATCTGGTGAACGGTGATAAGGAAGCTGTGGATACATTGCTGACCGATGCGAGAGTAAAGGCTGTCAGCTTTGTGGGCTCCACCCCTGTGGCTGAGTATATTTACAGCACCGGTACGGCCAACGGCAAACGCGTCCAGGCCCTGGGCGGGGCGAAGAATCACGCCATCGTTATGCCGGATGCAGACCTTGATAATGCCGTCAATGCGTTGATGGGGGCCGCCTACGGCTCCTGTGGAGAGCGCTGTATGGCCATCCCCATTGTGGTGCCCGTGGGTAAAGATACCGGGGATGCCGTGGTGGACAAACTCAAGGAACGGCTGGCAGAAATGAATGTTGGTCCGGGGTCCGACAATAAAAACGATATGGGGCCGCTGGTGACCAGAGAGCACTATGAGAAAGTCAAAGGCTATGTGGATCTGGGGGTGGAAGAGGGCGCCGATCTGGTTTTTGACGGACGCGGTATTGTCGTGGAGGGATATGAGAACGGCTATTTCCTCGGCGGCTGTCTCTTTGACAATGTCACCCCCGATATGAAGATCTATACAGATGAGATTTTCGGTCCCGTTCTCGGCGTGGTCCGGGTGGAAACCCAGCAGGAAGGCATGGATTTGATCAATGCCCACGAATATGGGAACGGCACCTGCATCTTCACACGGGACGGGGAATCCGCCCGCTATTTCACCGATAATATCAAGGTGGGTATGGTCGGGGTGAATGTGCCCCTGCCGGTACCGGTGGCCTATCACAGCTTTGGCGGATGGAAACGGTCGCTGTTCGGGGATCTGTCCATTTACGGACTGGACGGTGTGAGATTCTATACCAACCGTAAAACCATTACACAGCGCTGGCCCTCGGCGAGCCTGCGTGAAGGTGCGGTGTTCTCCTTTCCCAGCAACTAACAAATAACAAGCCTGACACGGGCTGTTCTTCACTTTTTTACCGGGCACACACACACTCCCGTTGGAAGTAAGGTGAGGAACAGCCCTTTTTTATTTTCTCATTTCATTCATTCCCGATTCGTTGTTGCGTTGTCGTATTTGGCGTTTTTCTCTTAACTGTTTGTTATTTAACAAATAAATATTCTTGTGGTGTTCTGTCACAAATGGTTCGGATTTGAAATGTTAGTGTTTTCAGTGGTTTATGTTTTGAGGCTTCTTCACCACTGCATCGGTATATGGGGAATTAGTACAAGTTAAAGGTGCTCGATCAGCTTAATTTCTTTTGATATCAAGTGTTTATGAATTGTATTTTGGGCGTGGCATATTGCTTGCTATTTAGGCTGTCAAGTTCGAGATCAACGTGAGATGAAAATAACCAAAGTCTATTCAGGAGGAAGTCTATGAGTGGTAATATTCCGGGGCATGCCCAGGTGGTCATAATAGGGGGTGGTATTGTCGGTTGCAGTACAGCCTATCATCTCGTGGAAATGGGATGGAAAGATGTGGTGGTGCTGGAGCGGAAGCGCATATCATCCGGGACATCCTGGGCGGCGGCCGGCCTGCTCGGGCAGTTGTGGTCCACAAGTCCCCTGACCCGGTTGGCCAAATACGGGGCGGACCTCTATGCAGGGCTTGAAGCCAAAACCGGGCAGCCCACCGGATACAAACGCCACGGTTCAATCCGGGTGGCCCGGACCCAGGCCCGGCGGAGCGAGTATCTAAGATCCCTGGGGATGGCCAGGGCATTCGGGATTCGCATGGAGGAAATTGATCTGGAAGAGGCCAAACGTCTGGTACCGGTGATGAATACCGATGACCTCACCGGCGTATGGTATCAGCCCGACGACGGGGTGACCAACCCTGAAGATACCACACAGGCCCTTGCCAAAGGCGCCCGCATGGGTGGTGCCACCATCATAGAAAATATCAAAGTGGAAGACATCCTGCTCAAGGGCAATACCGTTACAGGAGTGAAGACCGATCAGGGTGATATCCAATGCGAATATATCGTTAACTGTGCCGGCATGTGGGGCAGGGAAGTGGGTAAGATGGTGGGTGTCAACCTGCCGATGGTGGCGGCGGAGCATATGCACATGACCACAGAACCCATTGAAGGGGTGTACAAGGAAATGCCCTATGTCCGGGATATGGACGGCTATATCTATATCAAGGAAGAGATGGGCGGGCTGCTCATGGGCGGATTCGAACCCATGGCCAAGACCTGGGGGGTTAAGGGAATACCGGATAATTTTGAATACACCCAGCTGGATGAAGACTGGGACCAGATGGACCTTTTCATTGAAAATGCCATCATCCGGGTACCCGCCTTTGCCGAGGCCGGCGTCACCAACCTGACCACGGTACCTGAAAGTTTCACCCCGGATACTTCTTACCTGCTGGGTGAAGCGCCGGGGGTGAGAAACTTTTTCGTGGCCTGCGGCATGAATTCCGTGGGAATCACAAGTGCGGGCGGGGCCGGTATGGCCATCGCCACCTGGCTCGTCAACGGGTATCCCGAAGAAGATCTGTGGCCGGTGGATGTGCGGCGGTACAATCCCTGGCAGAATAACCTGAAATACATTGAAGAGCGGGTCAACGTGGAATCCGT
>JAKSBB010000703.1 GCA_022361315.1 Desulfobacterales bacterium | reverse complement strand
ATATCTGAAATTATAGATGGTTCAGTGTGATATCCGGGAGAGTGTGCGTGGCGAAACGTGGGTTTGGTACACTATAAAGGATGATACCCGTTCGTCAGGTCTACTCATAACTGATAATGAAATGGGCAATGGCATCGGTATCGCCTTTGTTGATGTAGGTATGGTCTTGCCTGGAGTCAAATTCTATGGCGCTTCCCGCCTTGAGGGGGTATGTCTTTGAACCGATGACCAGGTCGAGTTCTCCCTGGGAAATCAGCAGATATTCCTTGGTGCTGTTTTTGTGATGACCCGAGGAATAATTGCACCCGGGTTTGAAGATGCCGTAAAAAAATTCAAATCCGCTCAGGGGGGAAAAGGGGAAGATGCAGTAGAGGCGGATCTGGTCGTTGTCATCCGTCAAGGGCACCATATTGTCGATGCTCTTTACATCGTACTCCTTGTCCGAATAGGCCAGCAGGGTTTCAAACTTGATTTTCAGGCCGTTGGCGATTTTCCAGACCGTGGCCAGTGTGGGAATGGATTCCGACCGTTCGATCTGGCTGAGCATGGTTTTGCTCACCCCTGTCATGGACGCCACCTCACTGAGGCTCAGGCCCATTTTGTTCCGGGTGGTTTTCAGCTTTTCCCCCAGGGCGGAAAAATCATTCATAGGATCTTACCTTTATCAAAGTTAGCAGGTCCGCATACCATAAGATATTTGGAATCAAGATAAAAGCGAAAATATGAATGCCGGAGAAAGCGCCGTACTATAGATAATTTTTCCGCTGGACCGCAGAATAAACGTATTCCGTCAGGGAATTGATATCGTAAACCGGGAGGTTTATTCGATCTTGGATGGAAAGTGAAAAGGCGGACAGATCCGTACACTCAAGCACCAGGGCGTCCAGGTCATTCTCCCGGGCAAGGACGGCGGCTGCTGAACAGATTTCCTCCTCAAGGCGGTCCAGGTTAAAATCGTGGCGTTTGCCTTCGATAATGGTTTCCCAGAATTCGGGATATCCTTCCATTCCCTTGATGAATACATCTTCTATCCGGGTGCCGGTGCTGTCGAAGTGGGCCTGGGTCAGGGCGGTGCTGCTGGCGGTGAGTACGCCGATTCTGCTTTCCGGTCCGTGGAGGATGCGGACCAAGGGGATCTGTACCAGGCTGGACAGGAATACCGGAACTGAGACCTGTGCTGCAATAAGATCCTGATATCGGGCCAGGAACCCGCAACTTCCGGTGATGGCCTTCACACCGTCCCGTTCAAGCTGAATGGCGGCATCCACAAAGGGTTGGGCCAGTTCCGGAGTGGGGTCGAACAGGAGTTTGGGGATGTTGGCCCCCCGTACGATTTTGCAGAGCACGGGGAAATTGAAGGTCAGAGGATTTCTCAGGTGTCCTTTGGGTTTGGGAAACAGGGATTCCAGGCAAAGCACCCCGATGGGGGTGTCATAATAAACAAAACCGCCTTTTAAGATCCTGCTGTCTGTTGTCATTCTCCGTCTCCTGATTTAAAAAATGAAGCCCGGGGACAGTGAACCGTTCGCTGTTCCCGGGCTTCAGATTATAGCATACTTATTTTTCAGCCTTCATCTTAACTGCGGCATCTTTCATGATGTCGTATGTTTCCAGAAGATCCTTGATCCAGTCATCGCCGTAGCGCAGGTCAACCAGGGCACCCATGTTGGCATAGGCTTTGAGCACTTTGGGGTCTTTCATGGCTTTCTGGGTGGCTTCCACAAGACGGGTCACGACTTCCTGGGGAACGCCCTTGGGAGCGAATACACCGGACCATCCTTCAAAAGATCCCTTGATACCGTAATCGGCAAAGGTGGGAACGCCGGGGTAGTCAGCCATGGGGGCGTTGAGGACCAGCGCTTTGGCACGGCCGGATTTTACATGGGGGCCGAAAGCCGGGGGAAAGGAGATGGCGGAGTCAATATGGCCGCCCACAACCGAAACCATGGAGTTGGCCGTGGTGTTGGCGTGGACAAACTTCGGCATATAGCCGGCCTGGCCGGCGATGATTTTGGCGAGGATGGTTCCGGAAGAGGCGGCGCCCCAGGAGCCCATGGTAACTTTTTGGGACTTGGCTGCGGAGATAAATTCGTCGAATGAGGCGTAGGGAGAGTCTTTTTTAACAATGATACCCACAGGTACGGCAGTGAATTTTACGATGGGGGTAAAGCTGTTGAAATCGTAGGGTACTTCACTAAAGTTGGGGGTAACCAGTACGTTGCTGAGACCGGCATTGATCAGGGTGTATCCGTCGGGTTTAGAGTTGGCCACAAAGGTGGTGCCGATCACACCGCCGCCGCCGGCTTTATTGATAACAACAACGGGAACGCCCAGTTCTTTTTCCATGGCGTCGGCCCACACGCGGGTGGTGAGGTCGGAATCACCGCCGGCACCCCAGGGCACAATAACATTGATGGGTTTGCTGGGATAGCTGCCTGCACTTGCTGTGGCTGCCACACAAAGGGTTGCGGCGATGGCAACAAATTTTATCAGTGATTTCATGACGGTTTTCATAATTTACGGTCTCCTCTTTCAATGCGTTTTATTTGGGCGTTTTATTTGGGGTGATCCGGCACACCGCCGGATCACGCCGGTTAATTTATTTTAGCCTGCGGTTTCGGCATTACCGGATGCAGGCGTTGCCAGCTCGGCTTTCAGGGCCGCCTTCTTTTTCTGTCTCCAGGTGGAATACACCGAAATGGCGGCCAGAGCAGTGAACACCCAGGCAAAGGGTGTTGTAAAATACTGGGCATAATCATCACCAACAATGGCCACGGCCTGATCCAGGTTCTGCTCCAGCATGGGGGTCAGGATAAAACCGATGAGAAAGGCGGCCGGGTTCAGTCCGATCAGGCGCATACTGAAGCCCAGCATGGTGAACACAATCAGGATAAGCACATCGTTGATATTCTGGTTGGTGGTATAGGCACCGGCAAATGCGAACACCGTCACACAGGGGAAGATAAAGTAGCGGGGTACCGAGGCCACCTTTGTCCAGAACTTGAATCCGATCCGGGCCAGGAACAGCAGGAAGAAATCCGTGAGCAGAAAACCTGCGAAAATACCGTAGATCACCTGGGTGTGCTCGAAGAAGATGGTGGGCCCGGGGGTGATTCCCTGGATGAGGAAGGCGCCGAACAGCAGGGCGGTAACGTCATCACCGGGAATACTGAGGGTCAGCATGGGAATCATGGCTGCGGCGCAGACCGCGTTGTTGGCGGATTCTGCGGCCGCGATACCCCGGATGGAGCCTTTACCGAATTGTTCCGGATTTTTGGATGTCCGTTTGGCTTCGCCGTATGCCATAAAGGCGGCCGGTGTGGAGCCGAGCCCGGGTAAAGATCCCATGAAGGTGCCGATACCAGCGGATTTCACAATGGTACCCAGAACGGATTTATACTCTTTCCAGCTGATGCGGTTGTCTGCAGGGTTTGGTGATATGACTAATTTCATGCTCTCCAGGGAATTGTGACGCTGCCGTATGGCCATGATGACTTCGGGCATAACCAGAACGCCGATCAGCATGGGGGTGAAGGTGAACCCGCTCATGAGTTCCGGGATGCCGAAGGT
>JAKSBB010000029.1 GCA_022361315.1 Desulfobacterales bacterium | reverse complement strand
CGGAATCCATGCCCAGCACCCGGCCGCGGCGGGAGTTGAGATCGCCCATGATGTCACCGGTATTGGCATCCGGCACCTTGACGGATACCTTCATGATGGGTTCAAGCAGTGCGGCACCGGCCTCTTTGGCTGCATTCTTGAAAGCCAGGGAGCCGGCGGTCTTGAACGCCATTTCCGAGGAGTCGACGGAATGATAGGAACCAAAGTCCAGGGTGGTCCGGAAATCAACACAGGGGAATCCGGCCAGGATACCGAACTGGGAGGCCTCCCGGATACCGGCTTCAACCGCCGGGATGTAATTTTTCGGAATCACGCCGCCCACGATCTTGTCAACAAATTCATATCCGCTGCCCCTTGGCATGGGTTCCAGGATGATCCAGCAGTCGCCGTACTGGCCGTGGCCGCCGGACTGTTTCTTATGTTTATCCTGGACCCGGATTTTTTTCTTAAAGGTCTCCCTGTAGTCTACTTTATGTGTTGCGATATCCATGCCCACGTTGAATTTTCTCTGGATCTTTTCAGCCGTAATCTCGATGTGAACTAGGCCGCGGCCGGAAAGGACAGTTTCCCGGGTTTCTTCGTTCCGGTTCAGCTCCAGGCCGGGATCCTCTTCCAGGATCTTTCTGATGGCCTCGTGGATCTTATCCTCATCGCTCTTGGATTTGGGCGAGATGGCAAACGAGATGCAGGGGGGCAGGGCCTGGGGTGCCGGGATCTGGATATCCTGGCCGGCGGTGATGGTATCGCCGGTAAGGGTTTCCTTAAGTTTGGCAACCGCAACGATGGCGCCGGGCAGGGCACCGTCAATGGGTTTCTGCTCACTGCCTGCAATTTCCAGAAGCTGGGAAAATCTCTCTTTGGAATTTTTTGTGATGTTCTTGATGTTGCCGTCTTTGCCCAGGGTACCGGAGATGACCCGGAACAGGGACAGGCGGCCGGCGTAGGGATCAACGATGGTGGCAAATACATAGCCAACGAATTCTCCGTCGGGATCCGGTGCAACTTCCACGTCGTTGCCGTCGTCATCCTTGGCAATCCAGGCACCGCGGTCAAGGGGGGAGGGCATATAGTCGTTGATGAAGTCAAAGATTACATCCACACCGATCATCTTAGTGGCGGAAGCGGCGATGGCGGGATAAAATTCCGCGCCGAGAACACCTGTGCGGAAGGTGGCTTTCAGTTCGTCTTCGGTAAGTTCTTCACCTTCCAGATATTTTTCAAGCAGATCATCGTCGAGTTCGGCAACGTTTTCAACGAACTCTTCCTTGGCCGCTTCAATCTCGTCGGCAATGTCTGCGGGAATGTCTATTTCAGTGGCTTTTCCGTCTGCATCGTACTCGTAGGCCTTTCCGGAAATGATGTTCACCAGGCCTTTGAACTCTTCTTCACTGCCGATGGGATAGCAGACCGGGATGACTTTCTTTTTCAAGGCAGTCTGGCATGCGTCCACAGCTGTTGCAAAATCAGCTCTTTCACGGTCCAGCTTGTTGATGACAGCAAAACCGGGCATGTTGTATTCAATGGCAGAAGCAGCCGCTTCTTCAGTCATGGCTGAAGGGCCGCCGACCCCGTCAATGACAAAGGTCATGCTGTCGGCAACGGGAAAACAGGTTTTGGCAGCAGAGAAGAAATTCTGATCACCCGGCGTATCCATTAAAGTAATAGTATGCTTATTGTGGGTGTATTTAATGAATGATGTGTTGATACTCTGCTGTTTTTTGGTTTCTTCGGGCTGGAAATCCAGTACGGTGTTTCCTTCTTCAACCTTACCAAGGCGTTTGGTAACCCCGGCTTTAAACAGCATAGCCTCAGCAAGAGTAGTCTTGCCTGCACCTCCATGGCCGGCAAAGGCCACATTTCTCATGGTTTTGATTTCTTCGCTCATTACCGCTCCTATTCAATCATTAATAAAAATCCCATAGGGGGTTAATAAAAAACTAATAAACTTTACAGGATTTTTTTTATTATTCCAGTGTTATTTTATTTTTTTTTAAATTCAAGGTGAATAATGTACTCCTCATTCCCCTTGGGACCCAGAATCGGAGAGGTCGCAACCCCGTTGACACCGTAACCGCGGGTGTCAAAAAAGGTCTGAATGTCGGTTACAACCTGCTGCCGGATCGCCGGATCCTTCACAACACCACCCTTGCCGATGTGTTCCTTTCCGGCTTCGAACTGCGGCTTGATCAGGGCCAGAATAACGGTCCCGTCCCGCATGAATTTTTCCGCCGAAGGAATCACTGTTTTCAATGAAATAAAAGAGGTATCCGCCACCACCATATCCATGGGTTCGTTGACCTGATCGTAGGCCAGATGACGAATATTTGTCCGTTCGATGACCACCACCCGATCGTCCTGCCGCAGCGACCAGTCCAGTTGGCCGTATCCCACATCCACGGCAAAAACCTTGGCGGCGCCGTTTTTCAGCAGGCAGTCCGTGAACCCGCCGGTGGAGGCACCGATGTCGAGACAGACGCAGTCTTTCGCGGATACCGGAAATGCGGCAAATGCCTTTTCAAGCTTGAGGCCCCCCCGGCTGACATAAGGGTGATCCGCCTCCTTTACCTTGATGCGGGCATCTGAACGAACCTGGGCACCGGGCTTATCTGCTACCATGTCGTTCACCAGGACCTTGCCTGACATAATCATGGTTTTGGCCCGGTCCCTGGACCGGATCAGCCCCAGCTCCACCAGGAGAAGGTCTAAGCGCTTTCTGCCCGGTTTATACTTATCCGGTTTACCCTTGGCCATTCAGCTCCCGTCCTGCAGATACGATGGCCGGTGCGTCAATGCCGTGATCTTTGCGGAGCTGTGCCTGGGGCCCATGGGCCACAAAGGTATCTCCGATGCCGATCCGTTTGACGTTAATCCCGGTGAGCCCGTGCTCGCAGAACAACTCAAGAACGGCGGAGCCAAAACCACCGGCCAGCATATGCTCCTCTACGGTGATCACTTTCCCGATGGCCTTTGCCTTTTCAAGGAAGAGGGCGTCGTCCAGCGGCTTGATGAACCGGGCATTGATAACGGTTGCCTCGATTCCCTGGGCAGCCAGAGTCTCTGCGGCCTCAAGCGCATCGTTGGCCGGCCATCCGGCTGCAATGATAAGCAAATCATCTCCCTCGCGGAGCACCCGGGCCTTCCCGATTTCAATGGGGCGTGCTTCGGGATCGATCTCAACCCCCTGGCCGATGCCTCTGGGGTATCTCAGGGCAACGGGACCGTTGTGATCAATGGCTGTCCGCATCATCCTGGCCAGTTCATTTTCATCCATGGCTGCCATGACGGTAATGTTGGGCATGGCCCGCAGATAAGAATAGTCAAACAGACCGTGGTGGGTGGGGCCGTCCTCGCCAACTATGCCGCCCCGATCCAGGGCAAATACCACGGGATGACTGTCAATGCAGACATCATGGAGGATCTGGTCATAGGCCCGTTGCAGAAATGTGGAATAGATGGCCACCACCGGTTTGGCCCCTTTGGATGCCAGGCCGGCCGCAAAGGTGACGGCATGCTGTTCCGCAATCCCCACATCAAAGAAACGGTCCGGGAATTCCTTTGAAAAACGGGTGAGTCCCGTGCCTTCTGGCATGGCAGCCGTCACGGCCACGATCTTTTCATTCTCCTTGGCGAACCGGATCATGTGGTCCCCGAATACACTGGTATAGGAGGGAATCGTTCCGGCGGTTTTATTGCTTTTGCCTGTGTCCACGGCAAAGGATCCCACCCCGTGGAAATACACGGGATTTTTCTCTGCGGGCTCATATCCCTTGCCCTTGGTGGTGGTGACGTGGAGAAGCACCGGAGAATCGGGATTCCGTATATTGGTGAGGATATCGATGAGGTGATCCAGGTTGTGACCGTCAATGGGACCGAAATAGTCAAAGTTGAAGGCCTCGAACAGCATCCCCGGTGTGACAAAAGTCTTAAAGGACTCCTCCCAGCGTTTTGCCCAGTCGTACATGTCATCCCCGATTTTTGGAACGGATTTCAGGAACTGGCCGAACTGGTTGCGTAAATTCTGGAGAGACTTGTTGGAGAGGGTCCGTGACAGGTAGGAGGACAATGCTCCCACATTGGCCGAGATGGACATGTCATTGTCATTGAGAACAACGATCAGTTTGCGCTTCAGGTCACCGGCCTGGTTCAGACCTTCATAGGCCAAGCCTGCGGTGAGGGACCCGTCACCGATCACGG